>NZ_JBLGWG010000002.1:0-125744 GCF_050031535.1 Enterobacter cloacae complex sp. 370H10
GTGAATGACAATCAGATTTCTGTTCACTGGTCAGATCTACCGAAAGATGAGCTAACCCGTTTCTGGCAGGATGTCGATGCCGGCACTCAGGGTAATTTCCTCATTGCACCGATCAAAAAACTGACCCGCCGCAAACGCGGTGAGCATTCCACAAAAGCCAAATGTGAGAACCCGGCCTGGTATCGCCCGGAGCATTATAAAAAGCTCTCCGGACAGCTCGGTCATGCCTACAATCGCCTGGTAAAAAAAGACAAAGAAACCGGGCAGGTCAGCCTGCGCATGCATGTTTCGCGTCACCCTCTCTATGTCGCCGGCCGCCGTAAGGCGGGACGTAAATATGGCTTCCGTCCGGAACGTCAGCGCCTGCTCGATGCGCTCTGGCCAGTGCTCATCAGCTTCTGTGATGCCGGCAAGCATACCATTGGCATGTGTATCTCCCGTCTTGCAAAAGAACTCAGTGCAAAGGACGCAAAAGGCAATGTCATTCCGGAAACGGAGGTGACGGTGTCACGCCTTTCACGGCTTATTGAGGAACAGGTAAGGTTTGGCGTTCTTGGCCTTGCGGAAGAACGCACCTGGGATCGTGAATCCCGCTCCTGGCTGCCAACGTATGTCTATATCACCCCCGTGGGATTCCAGATGCTGGGCGTCGATATGGACAAGCTGTTTAAAGAGCAGGAGAAGAAGCTCCGTCAGAGCGCCGAGCGTGAGCAGCTGATCCGGGAAGGGGTGATGAGCGAACATGATGATGTTCAGCCCCACTCCGCGCGGAAATGCTGGTCTGACCGTAAGCGCCGGGAGGCACTCGTTTACCGCCGCAAAAAAGGCGCAGAGCGTAAACGTGCCAACAATCTGATTAAGCTGCCGGCAGATGAACGACTCCATGCAATGTCTGAATGGATTTACCGCACCCTGCCGCCTGACGAAGCGTACTGGTGCACATCTGAGCGCCTGAAGGCTCTGGCCATCCAGCATCTTTACCAGCTGGATCTGGCGCTTTCTCCACCGGACTAGTCACAGACGAAACAAATGTCTTTCTGTTTACAGGCCCCTCACCGGGGCTTTTCGTGCTGGTTTTTTTCGGCCATTATGCTCATTTTTTATCCTTCACTCCTTTCTTCTTCCGGTCACCATGACGTTCTGCCGGTCGTTATGGCCCGCAATGTCCACTGTCTCTTTTTTTTACACAGAAATCCGCAAACGAATAAGTGAAGTAACCCGGAAATGAATATAAGACATTCCGCAAAACAGTCTTACTTCACCTTTTTTATCTCTCTGTTCATTACATTCCAGAGTAGATCTTTGTCTTTGGCCACTCTGTGGATACCGTAAAATGCCTTCGCATGCAGCGGCCTCACGGCCGCGCGCTCAGAAGGAAATCAAAAGTTCCTCCCGTCGCAAGCGCCGGGCCCCGTTCTGGCCACAACCCGGCACCGCATACATATCTGACCCCTGCTAAACCGACGCCGCCCCGGCCCGCAGGGCCGGAACACCCTCGCTTTAAGAGGGATGTTGTAACTAGAAAAAAGAGCAGCTGCAGTTTGAGTCGCGGCAAGCCCGCTGTACACGCTCGTAAGCGCCTGACGGCGCTAACGCGGAGATACAGCCCGTCAGCGGCCTCTGGCCTCGACGTGCTCACTCCGACCGCGCACGTCACTACCAGGCGTGGCGGTTAACGGGTATGGCTTTGCAGGGTAAGGGATGGGACAGGCAGAACCTTTCAAACCGCAGCGGCTTACGCCGGTCACGGCGCCCGTCGACTTCCTCTCCCTGTCTGGCTTCAGCTGGCGCCTCCATGCCGCGATGCGGCATCAGTGAGTTCTGCAGGGCAGTGTGTCCTTTTTTGTTGTCAAAACTCGTATCGGGAATATGCTTTCAGAAACAGATAAGCGAGGCGATAAAATGGACACGTTGCTTTTACCCGGCCAGAATCCCCGTGCCTGGGCGGAAACCATGATCAACCTGGAGGCCAGAAAACTGGTTAACACGGCCAACACGGTGGCGGCCATGCATCTCCAGGATGGTTTTATCCGGATTCAGTTTGTGGATGAGATCAGGGCATTCATCATGGCCCAGTTTGAGGCCGCACGCCGGGCGAAAACGGATGATGACTGTATGGCCTGTTTGCGGGCCTTACGGGCTGAAAATACCAGCCTGCTGGAGCAGTCCCGTTCGCTCAAAACCGGCTATGCAAAACTCTATGCCGAGGTGAAGGTTGTCCGGGACGAGAACAAAATTGTGGGCTACATCATTTCAGCGGTCGACGTCGTGGTGGCCGGTGCGGCCATCTTTGGTGGGATCGTCATGATGTCCTCGATGACGCCGGTGGGCGTGGTGGCTGGTGCGGTGATAGTCGTAAATGGCTTTAACACGATTTCACGGGAAGCCGCGCACAATCTCCTCGGTGATAAACAGACGGAGGGGATATTTGCGGACGGATCGATGGAGTTCGCTGAATTTATGGGCTTCAGCCGGCAGCAGGGGCTGGGAACCTATAAGGCTGTCACACTCTTCAGCGAAGTGTACGGCGCTTATGGCCTGAGGCTGAAACCCGAAGCACAACGGCTGTGGTACTGGACCAGGCCCGATTTCTTCAGGAAAGTATCCGGCACGCCACGTCCCGCAATGGCGCTTAAAATTGCGGGATGGGGAGTTAAAGCCAAAGTGGCGCTTGATTTACTGACTATTGAGCCTTCCGGGAAATAGTCTTCTGCAGGCGGAATGCTTTCCAGCCCAGTACAGGTGGGAAGGTCACCCAGGCAATGATCAGGACGACAAGGGAACTCATGCCCCCGGAAAGAATGTGTGTCCGGCTGCCAGCAATGAGGGTGACCAGCATAACCAGAACCAGCGCGACAGTGATCCATACCGACACCCGGAAGCGCCGTGATAGCGCATCGATGAGATGCTGCATGGTGCCTCCGCCTGCTGCAAGCCGGCCCTGTAAATTGTCCACTTCGCTCTTGCTGAAACCTGCCTCAAGCAGCTCTTTCTCACTGATAGCCATCACGTCCTCCCTAATCAGGCGAAAGTATACTGTATCAGACCAATAATCCCCAGGTGACCGGCGTAAGCATAATAAAAGAAATTACGCGGCATGAAACGCCGGCGGCCGTCCGGACAGATTTGCCTGCAGAAGGAAACTACTGCCAGGGGGAATGCCAGAGTAGGCAGCGTGGCCAGTAATAATGTTTCTGCGGGCATATCCAGGAGATGCGATAACCCGTTTAAACAAATCAGTGACAGCACGGCAGTGATGGCCGCCAGCCGCTGCACTCCGGGTGTATAGCTGCCAGAAACCGTTGCCATACTGATAGCGAGCGTTATTCCTGCCAGCCCGTAGCTTGCCGGCTCCAGTGGCCAAATCATGAGGGCCAGGAGCAGATATCCGGCGAGCATTCCCTTCCGGCCGTGCCGGTACTGAAGGGCATGCAGCTGCGTGACGCCTGCAAACACGAACAGAATGTTCAGGGCCCACCAGGGCTGGTGATGCGAGAAGGCCAGGCTGAACACCGGCTGCGTGATGACTGCCCAGATCCACAGACGACTGGCTCTCTTCTGCAGTCGTTCCGGGGTGCGCTGTACGTTCATCGCCCATATAAGCGTAAACAGGGGGAAGGCCATCCGGCCAAGCGCATACATCACCGGCCAGGCTGGCGACAGAAACACCGTATTGGTGTGATCGATAATCATGGCCAGAAGCGCGAGAAGCTTGACCATATCGAGAGCAGCGGGACTGAGCTGGCTGGCGTTCCGGATAGCGGGAAGAACGTCGGGTACTGAACGATTCATGCTGTAGATTCCCCTGGCGACACGCGGTTAACAGCCAGCTCTGAACATAATGCCAGAATGCCCTGCCGGTATGCGTTGCGACCCTGATCTTAAGTTTCTCCAGAATCTTGCGCACCGCAAATTCTGATTTATCACGCAGCACGCGCATTGCGCCTGCCACATCCTTATTCTGAATACAAATACTTAAATTATGAAAATCGTTCACACCGCCCCCTTTCTTACACTCTTATTATCGGCCGCATGAATATTATATTTAGTGGAGTAGGAAATTTCCTAATAAATTTTTCATATTAGCGCATTAAAACTTAGTCAATTTATCGACTCATTTTAAGTAAGTTAAGACCGTTCATTAATTATCTGTATTGTTTGCTGAAGTCTTTGCTTTGACCAGAGCAAAATCTTCACGAATAGATTTTGCGGCAGGCTTCCACCCTTTAGCCCATTCCTCGCTCATACGACCTTCACTGACAATTTTCAGGGTGATGGCATAAGGGGTGCGCTGCAGCTTCTTCGACAGCCAGAGTATATGATCATCGATTCTGTCATCCGGAATATCAGCAATAATCGAATGAATAAGGTCCAGGTCCTCCGGTGCCCACGGTTTTCCAGAACGCGGAAACACTTCATCAGGAAGGCGTGGTTTTTTTTCCTTTTCTTCTTTTACCTGCTTTCTGGCTTCTTTTTCCGCAGTGATGAGGCGCTGCCGTTCTGTTAACCCACCCAGGGTTGCAACCGTCCTGACCATATTTTCGCGCTGCTCACGCGTAATATTTACTTCACCGCATATAATGGCATTTAACGTATCGACAAGAATTTCCAGTTTGCTTTCGGTTAATTTTAAAGTCATACAATAATTTCCTTAATTTTTATTCGTTTTTAGCTCTTCCTGATGCAGACTACGCCAGCGCCAGGGCTCTGTCTGACCCGGTTCTGACCAGAGTCCGACTGACTGACGGCGGGCTTCGGCCTCCAGAACAGCGTAGTCTGGCTGGACGGGTTTTCCGTGGTACCGGTATGCCCAGGCCATGCCTTTGCGTATCTGTTCGGCATTCACATCCGTCACGCCAAGCCACACGGTACCGAGCACACGTCCATAGCGATCCGTATCACTTCCGGTGACGGTTACATGCCGCTGGGCCACCATCGATGAGAGTTCCTGACGGGAACGCTGGCCGAAGGGCTGACTCTTTTCCGGCGCATCGATACCGGCCAGACGAATGCGCGTCAGTTGGTTTCCTGGCTCAAGCACCTCAACGGTATCCCCGTCCAGCACGCGCACAATCCGGCCGATGATATCTGCACTGGCCGAAAACGCCACAACGAACAAAACCAGCGAGCAGAACTTCCTTTTCATTATTCGTTATCCCCGGTTGTATACACTGCGGTTATTAAGCACGTAAATTTCAACTCGGCTTATCCTCCAACGAGGCTTTTTAAAGGAATACCGAACATTGAATGTAATTTCCTGATCATGGGCAGTGTCAGATTACGTTTACGGTTAAGCACTTCATAGACCCGGTTAGATTTTCCGATTGCCGGCTCAAGATCTTTTACCGTCAGCCCCTGCTGTTCCATCCTGAACTTAATAGCTTCAATCGGGTCCGGCGCTTCGACAGGAAAGTGTTTATTTTCGTATTCATTAATCAGCACACACATGATTTCAAAAAAGTCTCCCTCCGGGGTATCGGCAGGAGGTTCGTTATCAAACATAGGCTCTACGGCGCGTAACGCAGCTTCATAGTCCTGTTCAGTTTTAATTGGTTTAATCTGCATAGGGTTTACTCCAGGCTGACAGTCTCAGCATCTATTTTGTCATATTCTTTATGCGTACCAATGAATTTTATAAACATCCATCCTCGCTGGTATGCAATCGCAACAATTAACCGATAGTCATTTCCCTTAATATTAAAAACCACTCGCCTGTTTTTAAGAATACTGGCACTACGGTACTGTTCTTTGATTTCGGCCGGGGTTTTCCATTCAGCTTTACTGGCCTCATCTACCCAGGCTTTTAGCGGCTGCTCTGCATCGGGATTCGCCGTCCAGAAATCCCTCAGTGTCTTGATAGCGATTATCTTCATGTCATAATGGTAGTCCCATTTTAGGACTATCTCAAGTTTTTTGTCCCATTATGGGACTTTTATTTTTCTGAGGAGACATACCAGGGGTCAGGGCCGGCTATGCTTGCACTGAGTGATTTGATATTTTTTGTTGTCTGCCAGCAGTCGTGACATGACCCTAAGGTACACAAGGCTCAGGATACCCCTGGGCCACAAGGGCACTGTTGCAAATAGTCGGTGGTGATAAACTTATCATCCCCTTTTGCTGATGGAGCTGCACATGAACCCATTCAAAGGCCGGCATTTTCAGCGTGACATCATTCTGTGGGCCGTACGCTGGTACTGCAAATACGGCATCAGTTACCGTGAGCTGCAGGAGATGCTGGCTGAACGCGGAGTGAATGTCGATCACTCCACGATTTACCGCTGGGTTCAGCGTTATGCGCCTGAAATGGAAAAACGGCTGCGCTGGTACTGGCGTAACCCTTCCGATCTTTGCCCGTGGCACATGGATGAAACCTACGTGAAGGTCAATGGCCGCTGGGCGTATCTGTACCGGGCCGTCGACAGCCGGGGCCGCACTGTCGATTTTTATCTCTCCTCCCGTCGTAACAGCAAAGCTGCATACCGGTTTCTGGGTAAAATCCTCAACAACGTGAAGAAGTGGCAGATCCCGCGATTCATCAACACGGATAAAGCGCCCGCCTATGGTCGCGCGCTTGCTCTGCTCAAACGCGAAGGCCGGTGCCCGTCTGACGTTGAACACCGACAGATTAAGTACCGGAACAACGTGATTGAATGCGATCATGGCAAACTGAAACGGATAATCGGCGCCACGCTGGGATTTAAATCCATGAAGACGGCTTACGCCACCATCAAAGGTATTGAGGTGATGCGTGCACTACGCAAAGGCCAGGCCTCAGCATTTTATTATGGTGATCCCCTGGGCGAAATGCGCCTGGTAAGCAGAGTTTTTGAAATGTAAGGCCTTTGAATAAGACAAAAGGCTGCCTCATCGCTAACTTTGCAACAGTGCCTTCTAATCCGACCGCTCGCGTCAACCAGGCAAACGAGGCGGCACGAGTCCAGCCGGTGCGCGACGGCTTCATTAACTCGATGCAGGTCTACCCGTGGACTCAAGGGGCGCTTTATCAAGTCTATACCGCCGTCGGGCAGATCACCGACATCGCGCTCCAACCCGGGGAGCAGCTTGTCGGCGCAGGCCCGGTGGCCGCCGGCGACACAGTGCACTGGATCATCGGCGACACCGAGAGCGGATCGGGGGCAACGCGCCAGATCCACATCCTAGTAAAGCCCACCCGCGCCGACCTGATGACAAACCTCGTCATCAACACCAACATGCGCACCTATCACATGGAGCTGCGCTCGACAGAGCGCACCTATATGGCGTCGGTCTCATGGCAGTATCCGCAAGACCAGCTCATTGCGCTGCGCCGTCAGAACGCCGAGGCGCAGGCGGCCCAGCCGGTGGCGAGCGGCGTCGATCTCGCGAACGTCAACTTCCGCTATGCGATCGAGGGCGACCGTGCGCCGTGGCGGCCGCTGCGCGCCTTCGACGACGGACGCCAGGTCTTTATCGAGTTTCCGCGCGGCATCGGTCAGGGCGAGATGCCGCCACTCTTCGTCGTCGGCCCCGAGGGCAACACCTCTGAGCTCGTGAACTATCGCGTTCGCGGCCACCACATGATCGTTGATCGTCTGTTCGCGGCTGCCGAACTTCGCTTCGGCTCCGGCCGCGAGCAGAAGCGCGTCAGGATCGTCCGCACAGACGGGAGGCCGACCTCGTGAGCGAGAACCCGCCCCGGATTGAGGAAGTGCCGGACGACGATGCGCAGCCCCTGACCGGCGAGCCGGTCGGGCCTGCGCCGATGCGGCTGCGGGCCGAACCGCCCCGCGTCACCCGGTTGTCGCGGAAGGTTCTCGCCGGCCTCGGTCTTGTCGCCAGCGTCGGGCTCGGAGGTGCGCTGATCTACGCGCTTCAGACCCGCGACGCCGGTCGGCCGAACGACGAACTCTATTCGACCGAGAACCGCTCGACCGCTGACGGACTGGCCGGCCTGCCGCGAGATTACAGTGGCGTGCCACAGCTCGGTCCCCCTCTTCCCGGTGACCTCGGCCGGCCGATCCTTAGTACCCAGGATCGCGGACAGCCGGTGCCCACACCCGGGACGGCCACGCCCAATCCCGGCATCAGCCCGGAAGAGCAGCGCCGCCTTCAGGAAATCGAGACCGCGCGCACCAGCCGTCTCTTCTCCGGATCGGAAAGCCGGGGCACACCCGCTGCTGCGGGAGCTGCCCCAGCGCTCGCGCCGGTGCCGGATTTGGCGAGCATTGGCCTCGCTCCGCCGCCCGCCACGCCCTCGGCGCAGGACCGGCAGAACGCGTTTCTGAACGCCGCGGCCGATCGCAGGACGGTTGCGCCCGATCGCGTCGCTGCGCCAGTATCGCCGAACGTCCTTCAGGCGGGAGCAGTGATATCCGCGGCGCTGATCACCGGCATCCGATCCGATCTACCCGGCCAGATCACCGCGCAGGTCACCGAAAACATCTACGACAGCCCAACCGGCCGTATCTTGCTTGTGCCGCAAGGCACTCGTGTGGTCGGGCAGTACGACAACAACGTGCAGTTCGGCCAGAGCCGAGTCCTGCTCGTCTGGACTCGGCTCGTCTTCCCGAACGGGCGCTCGATCGTTCTCGAGCGCCAGCCTGGTGCTGACGCTGAAGGGTTCGCCGGGCTGCAGGATGGCGTCGATTACCATTGGTGGGATCTGGCCAAGGCTGCGGGATTGTCGACACTGCTGAGCGTCGGCGCCGAACTCGCGGTCGACAACGACGATCAGCTCGTTCAGGCGATCCGGAACGGTGGGCAGGACACCATCAACGACGCAGGGCAGCAGATTGTGAGGCGTCAGCTCAACGTCGCGCCCACGATCACTATTCGGCCCGGATTTCCCGTGCGCGTTCTCGTGACGCGAGACTTGGTACTGGAGCCATATGGAGGGTGATGATGTCGAAGCTTAAGCTAGGCCCCATCGCGGACGACAAGCCGCTTAAGGTACAGGTCGAGCTACCTGCAGCTCTCCACCAGGACCTTGTTGACTACGCCCACCTATTGGGCCGAGAGCAAGGTCAGTCCGCTGTTGACCCAGCTCGGTTAATCGTCCCGATGTTACAACGGTTCATCGCGACAGACCGTGGCTTCGCCAAAGCCAGGCGAACGTTGACGCCGGGGAGCGCCGATTAATCCGTGGTCCCCGCTCTAGAGGGGGTGTCGAAACACTTCAGCAGCAACGGCAGAGTCGGGTTGTCGTTGTCACTGGAAGAAATTATAGCGGCCGTCGGCGCCCGCGCCGATGGGAGCGGGATCAACGCGATATCCGGCCGGTAGATCACGCTGGTGATGGTCAAGCCGAAGCCCTGTTCGACCATCGTCAGCAGGGTTTCTCGGCTGACTTGTTGGATCGAGAGTTGAACCGCTCCGTCTCCGGCGCCCACCATGCGCCGGAGTATGCCAGCGAGCTCACGCCCAGCGCCATCCGAGCGAACGAGGAAGACTTCGTCACAAACGTCCTCCCACGACAGCTGTGGCCGTGCTGCCAACTCGTGAAGCGGGGACAATGCCACGAACAGATCTGGTTCGCAGAGACGTCGAACTTGGAACTGAGGGCTCTTGCTCGCACTCAGGCTGATTGCTGCGTCCAGTAATCCGCGCTTCACCCCCAAAGTGTTTTCTTCTGAAGTGCCTTCCTCAAGCTTTACCTCGATCGTCGGATGTCTATTTCTGAATGCCGAGAGAATGTTGATGATCGGGCACGCCGGGAACGCTTCAAGCATTCCAAACCTCACGAGCCCGGTCTTGAGTTTCCGCGCGGAGCGGATCTCCGTTGCGGCGTTACGAAGGTAGCGCGCTCCCACCACCGCTTGTTGAAGGAAGCGCTCACCTTCTGGAGTCAGCCCTGCCCCCGCTCGCGTACGCTTGAAGAGAGAAAAGCCAAGTTGGCGCTCAAACAGCTGCACACGTCGGCTGACGGTGGATTGCGATATCGATAGGCGCTCCGCCGCTCGGCGGAAGCTGCCGGCCTCGGCGACCTGAACGGCGTACTTCAGGTATCGGAGATCAAGAGTCAGGTCGGGCATGAGACCCGTCCGATCATACCGGCGGTCTCATCGGCGAACCGCCTGCGCCCGGTGAGCGGCACCCATGCACGTCCACTTTCATCGAGCCCACCCCCGCTAGCGCCTGGGGAACGAGCACGTCCGTTGATCTCAGATGTGGAATCCGAGCTGAGCCCCTCAATGAGCATGACCATGTCCGAATCTGTCATAGATGCATGCGGCGGTCATACATTTTCACACGCTTGAAGTCTATGCGCGAAGCATATATTCTTGCGGTATGGAGCCTGAGGTCGCCAAGTACCATTTAGGTGCACTCGCGTTGGCCGTTGCAGACAGCATCGCCAGTGTCTCGGCCTCGTTTTCACCAAGCGGCCCGGGGACCGCCGTGATGGTGTTACTCAGCATGGAGCCCGGACTGCCGATCAGCGTTTTGGCTACCTCGATCGGGCTTTCTCATGCCGGGACGGTGCGATTGATCGATAGGCTCGAGCGCGAACAGTTGGTGGAACGACGAAGACAAATCACCGACAGGCGGGCGCGCTTCATTCACCTCACCAATTCGGGGAAGAAGATAACGGACGCCTTGCTCAAGGCACGGGAGCAGGTGATCTCCGAATGTATTTCGCCCCTGTCGCCCAATGACCTCGACATTCTAGGCATGCTGTCGGAGCGGCTCCTTGTGGCAAACGGCTTCGACAAAGATGGCTCGGTCAGCCTTTGCCATCTGTGCGGCTACAGCAGGATCGCGCCTTCCCGTGGTAAAGCTAAGCCGGGGCGCTCGCCACGCTGGAACGTCGCATCAGAAGGCTGACGATATGATCAGGCAGGCTTGAAATAATGGGATCGTTTGCGCTCGAACTTCTTCTATGCGTACTTGCCTTCGGGTTCGGATATGCGGCGAACCAAGGCGGAACCTGTTTAGTGGTGGCCGCTCATGAGTTACACAGAAGACAGCCGCCGAAAATGTTCGTCGGATTTCTCGCAGCGTCGGCAGCGGCAGGCCTGGTTGCGGTCCCGATAGTCTGGACGGGAACACTGGGCGCAACACTCGCACCCTCGACCAGCATCAATTTCCTCCTGCTCATCGGCGCCATCGCCTTCGGCCTCGGCGCACTCATTAATGACACATGCCTGCTCGGATCGCTGGCGCGGCTTGGGGATGGGGAGATGCGACTTCTAGCTCTACCCTTGGGATTAACGATTGGTATCTTGGCTGCCGACCATGGCAGGTTCGGCTACGATTCAACATGGCCAAGCTTAATCTCCAAACCGAGCGCAACAGGCCTCGTTACTCTCCTAGCCTTCCTAGTTGTGCTCGTGCTGGCACTCGTTTTCGTTTCCACGAAGAGCGTTCTGCGAACAAAGCCGGGTTGGTCGTTCGGCGCTTCGATGATTGGACTCGGTATCACTGGCGGACTTCTATATGCACTCTCGCCGGCCTGGACCTTCGCAGACGTGATTCAACGCGCCCTTCCTCTCAGAATGTCCCCGGCCGGCGAGGTCGCGCTCACTGCGGTGATCTCTTCGATCGCAGGCGCCCTAACCGCCTCCTTTCGCCAAGGCAATCTGCGTCTCCAACTGCCGACAGCCAATGGCATTCTGCGATCTGTCGTCGGCGGCACATTGATGGGTATCGGCATCGCGCTCATACCCGGCGGGAATGATGGGTTGATCCTCGCAGCGGTTCCGACTCTTTCACCTGGTGGGATAGTCGCCTACCTTCTGATGACGACGACAATCGTCTTCGGATTTGCAGCGCGTGGTAAGTTATTCCGGCGCTGCCTTTCACGGCCATGATAAGGGCAACAGAGGACTTGCCCTCCTGACATGAGCATTTATCCCGACCGGGAATATCGGCTGACTAGCTCGTATGCCTTTGCAGGCCCTTGGACCATGATGACCACTTCAAAGGCCGCCGGCCCCAGAATCCTGTAGGTTGCATGGTAGGTGTCGTCTCCGCAGGCATAGACGCCACTCGCTTCCAACCCGGTATCCGTCCGCGAGAAACTCAAGCTGAGGAACTGCGTCCCGATATGAGGTCCGTCTGCGAACTCGACGACAACACTGTCCTCGCTCAAGCGATAGCGATACTGCCGGCACGCGGAGAATACTCTGCCATCTGCCAGTGAGAGAATGCCGCTCTCTCGATAAGCGAGCGCGCCTTCGCCGATCGCTGCTACGATTTCGGTGGGCATGGTTATCTCGTCCAGGGCCGCGTCCATCCGTACAGGCTGGACGTTTGCCAACGGGCTATAGGCCCACCTGGAGCGCCAGCCCCATCAAGTCAAAATCCCGCAAAGGTCGCGCGTTTGCTGGGTAAAGGCATCGCCGATGAGGATGGCTTCGTGAGGCAGCGAAGCGCGAGCCAGCCGCTCGACATATCTCGCTTATTAGTATATGGTATATGCGTCGCGCATATACTGCAACGCCTGCCCGAAGCACGTAGACGACGTTCGTGACGTTCCCACGGGACCACTGTTGAGGAATTTTAGATGAGCATTTTCGACCGTTATGAATTTCTTGTCCCCGAGCACGGTCGGAGGGATCTTGGCCTGCTTAGATGGGCTCTCGTGATCGTATTTCTGTGGTTCGGCGCGATGAAGTTCACAGCGTACGAGGCCTATGGTATCGCCCCGTTTATCGAACACAGCCCGATCATGAATTGGCTCGGCATGTTCGGGACGCAGGGGCAAAGCTATTTCATCGGCGTTATCGAGTTATCGACCGGTCTCGTTCTGATCCTTGGTGCATTTCGTCCACTCTTCTCTGCGCTAGGCGCACTAATGTCAGCAGCGACCTATCTGATCACGCTGACCTTTTTCATCACCACTCCAGGTGTCGCGGAGCAGACTGCCGGCGGCTTTCCTGCGATTTCGGCTGCACCAGGGCAGTTTCTACTGAAGGACGCAGTTCTGCTAGCGGCGTCCCTCGTGCTGCTGCGTGCTTCGGTCCGCCACAGAGGGGCGCTTGTGCTCTCGTGACTGTGGTCCTCTCGTGACGGCGGGCGTGCAAATCCTGCAGAACCTCCGCGGGGCATGGATGCTCCGTCGCGATATCGAGCCCGGAGGCGCTCAGCTACATGGCGACGCGGTCTTCGCCCGTTTCGCCGCAATCCCCGACGTCGTGGAGCACGGACTGTTCCTCAATGGGATTGATACAATCGTGATCGCGCGCGGTGACACGATGGAAGTGCGACGCCGGGGGCAAGCTAGGTCTCGCTGATCTGCACCTGCGCGGCCTGGATGACAGCGCTGACGCGGAGTGATTCTCGGGCGCGACCTACGGCGATTCCGAGCGAAAAGGCTTGCCCTATAGCCGCCAGGTATCAACGGTTCCGCGGCCTTAACGAGCCGGACCCGTTTTTTTCGGCGCGCTCAATCAGTCGAAATCCTCCGAAACCCTTCTAAAACAGGACATTTTCCACAAGCCGCGCGGAGGAAGAGGACCACGGTATGGCTTGCTGTCTATGCTCCGCGCACATATAGATGTGGCAATGGATGGACCTCGAGATCGAAACATTTTCGGGGCGTTCGCACTCATGATCAGCGACGACATCGTTCGCGCTAGTTCATCGCGGGCGCCGGAAGCTGGACCCGCCGCCTCAGCGCTGGCGTTGCTCGCGCACAAGCCCGGGCTCTCGATCCGTATGCTTGCGATCGGGGTGGGCCTTTCACATGCTGGAACTGTTCGCCTGGTGGATAGATTGGTAAGCGAGGGATTGATCGAGCGTAGGGAGCATTCGACAGACGGGCGCGCGCGATCCCTCTATCTTACTCCAACTGGCAAGGTCGCGAGCGACGAGGTCCTGGCCTCGCGCGATCAAGTGATTGCCGAAGGGCTATCGATCCTTAATCCAGACGAACTGAAAACCTTATCGGACATCGCTGAACGCGTTCTCCGAAATCGCTTGGAAAACCTCGAGCAGTCATACCGCATCTGCCGCTTGTGCTGCTACGAGGGCTGCACGAACTGCCCCGTCGATGCCGAATTGCATGAGCGAGGTGTGGACCGCGAGAAGAACGACGACGCGTAGGAGACTCGCAATTGCGGCAGCTCAACGCTGCTCAGATGGCGGGGCTTCATAATGTCAGCGAGCCTACCATCAGCCGCATTCTTTTGGCTACGCGTCAAGCCGGCCGATCGGGCATGGCGGTCTCATTCTAATATGTCGGTGATCGCCCCACTTTTAGCCGCTCAATTGATCGGAACGCGGTTTCGGAAGCGGCCGTTCAAACCACTCGCTGCATTCCCATTTCTCTATGTCCGATAGGTAGTTTCGGGGAAAAGCAGTCGGGAACAGGTTTCGGGAACGCATGCTCCGGCAGGAGCGCAGCGCGCGTCCCAAACGCGTTTTCCCGGTAGAGCTTCCCAATCGGCAAAGTGCGGGCCACCTCAGACTGCGAACGCGAAAAACCGCCTGGCTGGTCACTCAAGGCAGGGTAACGACGATTTTCGCTGCGGATACACCCGCCTTCAGGGCTTCCAAGGCAGCCTGGAGCATTTCAAGGCCCTGGCCCACGATCTTCGCCGGAGGGGCGGGGACGAACGTGCGCGCCGCGAGAGCCTGCGGCAGGAATTCGCGGTAGATCATTGGACCAACCTCGTCATCCTTGAGGCTCGTCCCGGAGATGTGCGTCGCCTCGACTCCAAATGAACGCTCGTCGGGCGGGGCCAGCGTCGCTGCCACCCGGCGCGAGCCCTCGCATCTCGCAACTACGGCAAAACAGTCTTTCATGTGACCGGTCGCGTGAAGCGTTCCAGCGAGACTGCGCCCGCGCATTGCCTCAATCACGTCTTCCACGATGGCTGGACTCGAGTGGTCAAGAACCTCGCTTGCACCCAGCTCCTTCAACAGGCCGACGTTGCGCGCCGAAGCGGTGGCGACGCACCTGTAGCCCGACGCCACCGCGAGCTGGATGGCGTTGCAGCCAACGCTCGACGATCCACCCCAGACCAGAACGACCTCTGGACGCGCGGTCGGCGAGTGTAACGGTGGCGCGAGAGCCAACTGTGTCCGTCCGTAGAGCCCGCTTGCGGCGGTGCCAAGGCCAAGCGGGAGGACTGCCGCATCAGCGAAGGCAATGTTGTTGGGGATCGGCGCCGCCATGTGGTCCAGCACGATCGTGTGGTGCTGGAACGCACCCTGCGCAGGTTGATTTACGGTTGTCCCGACCGCCTGTCCGATGACTCGATCGCCGACCTTGAACCGCTCGACCGCGCCACCGACCGCCGCGACCTCACCGGAGACGTCGCTGCCGAGAATCGCGGGATAGTCGAGCCATGGCAAAAGCGCGACGTCCTGCAGAATCCAGTCGAGTGGGTTGATCGCGATGGCCGCGTTGCGGATCAATATCTCGTTCGCCGCCAGATGCGGCAGAGCGGTGACACCGATCCTCAGTGGCTGCCCCGGCGCTTTCTGCCAGGCGGCCTGATTAGTCACGGTTTCGGTCATCATCAACTCTTTCTGTCAAGTATTACAGCTGGGCGTTCGTCTGAGCGGTCCAACCGCCAGGTCGGGCGCACGAAGTGGCAGCTATAGCCCCCAGGATAGCGCACCAGGTATTCTTGGTGCTCTGGCTCCGCCTCCCAAAAGGGTTCTTCTGGGTTGATCTCCGACACGACCGGGCCTGGCCAGCTTCCTGATGCCTCGATTTCCGCGATGGTTGTGAGGGCGACTTCCTTCTGCACTTCGGTGGTGTAGAAAATCGCCGATCGATAGCTCGGACCGACATCGCTGCCTTGTTGCTCGTAGGTCGTGGGGTCATGTATCTGGAAGAAGAGTTCCAAGAGCGAGCGATAGGCGAGAACGGAAGGGTCGAAGGTCACTTCCACTGCTTCCGCATGGCCGTAATGTCTCGCGTAGGTCGGATCAGGCATTTCTCCGCCTGTGTAACCGACACGCGTCGAAATGACTCCCCTGGCTCGGCGCAGCAAATCCTCCATGCCCCAGAAGCAGCCGCCTGCGAGAATTGCTCGCTCTGTCGCGGCCGCCCTATTGCCGGTAGGCGATTGGCTCACAGTCCGTTCGCCCTCCTCCGTGTGCGCCACGGTCAAGCCAGCCTCGCGGGATCCGCAGCCTGACTGGCGCTCAAGAGCTCGGTCTGCACGTCCGAACCCCGGATGAGACTCAGATCGACGGGACACCGATCAGCGATCGCGAGGATCCGAGCGCGCTGATCATCACTCAGCGGCCCATCGAGGACAATGGTGCGGGTGAACCGGTCGGGTGGCATCATGTCCGGCACCTTCTCGTGCTGCACGGTCGTGCTCGCCCGTTCGAGCGGAAAGCCCTTGCGGTTCGCATAGAGACGCATCGTCATCACCGTGCAGGCTGCGAGGCCGGCAGATACGAGTTCGTAGGGAGATAGTCCGGTCCCGAGGCCACCGACCGATGCTGGCTCGTCGGCGAACAGAGTGTGCTCGCCGCTGCGGACCTTGAGCTGGAACGTCCCTGCAAGAGTTTCGGTGGAGACGACGCCCTCCGCAACCTCGACCTGCGGAAGATCCGCGCTGAGTGGTGGGAGAAAGCGGCTCGCCCAAACCGCCACCATGGCCGCGGCGTAGTTCGCGTCCGCGACGTCGGTGAGAAGGTGATCCGCGTTGTCGAGCGAGATGAAGCTTTTAGGGTGCCTGGACGCGACGAAGATGCGCGACGCGTGGTCGATGCCGACCACCTGATCCAGCGGAGAGTGCATGACCAGCACCGGCCGTCGCAGGGAGGCAATGGCCTTCTCGACGTCGATCCCCTCAACCGCCTCAAGGAACCCTCGGCGAATGAGGAAGGGCCTACCGGCAATCTCCACCGAGGCCTCGCCCTCGCTCGCGATGGTGTCCAGATCATTCGGTCCGAAGAGGCGCAAGATATGCTGAAGGTCGGCCGGCGCACCAATCGTCGCTACCGCCGCAATATCAGGCATGTCGGCGGCGGCTACGATCGCAGCGGTGCCACCCAGGCTGTGCCCGACGAGGAGGGACGGTGACATGCCCGCCGCCGCCATCGCATTTGCGGCGGCCCGAAGGTCCTCGACGTCCGACGCGAAGTTCACAGGTTCTCCCGTCCCACCGCCGATCCCGGTCCCGGCGAAATCGAACCTCAAGACCCCGATGCCCGCACGCGACAGCGCGCGCGAGATGTGAACAGCGGCGCGACTGTCTTTCCCGCACGTGAAGCAGTGGGCGAAGATCGCCCAGCCCCGCGGCGTCCCTTCCGGCGGTTCGAGGTGCCCGGACAGCGGAGAGCCAGCCCCACTGACAAACGTAAATGATCTTCCTGCCATGTCCATCAAACCTCCAGCACGCGGCTTGGCGGTTGCGCTCTCAGAACCTTCGACGGAGCTGAGCGGAGCGCACCGCCAACCGGTAATCGTCATCTCAGGCTATCATTTATATGTCTGGCGCATATAGACAAGCCCCTATACCATGATTATATGCGCCAAGCATACTTCTGCGACCTGCTTTCCAAAGGCGGTCTCACGGAAGAGGTATCAGTCAGGCGCGTGGGCCAAAGGACTATGGAACTCAATCAAGTCAGCTATTTCATCAACTTGGCCGAGACGCTGAATTTCACAGCGGCCGCTCGCTTGAGCGGTGTGTCACAGCCAAGTCTGACCCGCGCGATCCGCCGCTTGGAAGATGAGCTTGGCGGGCCGCTGATCTATCGCGACGGGAAGAACAGCCGCCTGACTGGCCTTGGCCATGACGTCGAGGCAGAATTCCGGCGCATGGTGGTCGCGATGAAGAGCGTTCGCAATCACTCGGAGCACTGGGCGATGGGGGGGCACCGCGTGCTGGATGTCGCCGTCGCGCCCACCGTCGGACCAAAGGAATTTACGGCATTCTTCGAGAGCGCATTGGCGGAGATGCCATCCATCGAAATCAAGCTGCACTCGCTCCAGTCGAACGAGGACACATCGGAGGTGCTTTCAGGAAAATACCACGCGTGCATCATGCCGCGTGAAACAAGACCGGAACGCAAGCTGGATGTGCATCCTCTATTTCGGGAGCGCTTCGTGCTCGGCTGTTCTGCAAACCATCCCTTGGCTGCCAACGAGATCGTGCGCGGCGAAGACCTGCTCGAGTTTCCTTTCGTCGATCGCCTGAAATGCGAGTTTCGCGATCGGATCCTCGATCACTTCGCGCGACGGGACTTGCTCATGCGACCTCGCTTTCGATCAGATCGCGAGGACTGGGTGCAACGGGTCGTCGCTGACGGCCACGCCATATGCATTCTTCCGGAACGATCGCCGACCGTGCAAGGCCTCGTCACTCGGCCGATCGACGGATTTGTCTTGGAGCGCGAAGTCGTGATCGCGACAGTATCCGGCTCCACGGCAACGGTCGAGATACGGAACATCGCGCAGCTGGCAGCCCGGTATGAGTGGAACTGAATCACGACGTGAAGAGCTTCGGCGCTATGGAAACTATACGCGCAGCGTATTGGATAAATCTGGGGCGCACTGCTATAGTCGGCGCAATGACTGCAAAGATAAATGACAGTGTGTCGAGCTCTCTAGATTAATTATTGGAGACTATCATGAAGTTTGAGAAGTCACAGGCAGCAGTTGACCGCCTGACCCCCGAGCAACGCCGGATTACCCAGGATTCGGGGACCGAAAGGCCCTTCACGGGCGAGTACAACGACAACAAGGAGCCTGGCATCTACGTCGACATAGTGTCGGGAGAGCCACTGTTCGCTTCGACGGACAAGTTCGATTCGGGTACTGGCTGGCCCAGCTTCACCAAGCCGATCGTTTCGGCAAACGTGAACGAGGTGCGGGACAGCGCACACGGCATGGTCCGGACGGAGGTCAGGTCAGTACACGCAGACAGTCATCTCGGCCATGTGTTCCCCGATGGTCCTTCCGACCGCGGCGGTCTGCGGTACTGCATCAACTCAGCGTCCCTTCGCTTCATCCCGCGCGACGAGATGGAGTCCGAGGGATACGGTGAATATCTCGATCAAGTAGAGGAGGCTTAACATGCATCAGCGCGCTGTTCTCGCAGGAGGATGTTTCTGGGGCATGCAGGATCTGATCCGCAAGCGGCCCGGCATCATCTCGACCCGTGTGGGTTACACGGGCGGCGATATTCCGAACGCCACGTATCGTAATCACGGCACGCATGCCGAGGGGATCGAGATTGTCTTCGACCCGACAGTGACGAGCTACCGGAACATCCTGGAATTCTTCTTCCAGATCCACGATCCGACGACGCTGAACCGCCAGGGCAATGATCGTGGGCTCTCCTACCGGTCGGGCATCTATTATGTCGACGAGGAGCAGAAGCGCGTCGCCGAGGATACGATCGCCGATGTGGATGCCTCGGGGCTGTGGGATGGCAAAGTGGTGACCGAGGTCCAGCCGGTCGGCGAGTTCTGGGAGGCCGAGCCCGATCACCAGGATTATCTGGAGAAGCACCCGGGCGGCTACACCTGCCACTTCGTCCGTCCCGGCTGGGTGCTTCCGAAGCGCCAAAAGGTTGACGACGTACAGCCAGCGGCCGGGACCGCGGCGGAATAGGCTTCACTGCCGTTGCCACTGCGCCGGTCCGGTCCGCAATCTTCGTGACCGCGTCGTTCAGCGACGCGGTCATCGAACCCTACTTCAGAGTGACGGCTCGTTCCAGTCAGTCGCCATCGCAACACCAGGATCGCAGATTTATGCCAGACCTCTCGTCCTTTCCGATCACGCAGCGCTGGCCGGCATCTCATCCCGATCGCCTGCAACTCTACGCAGCCCCTACGCCCAATGGCGTCAAGGTCTCGATCATGCTTGAGGAGACTGGCCTGGCGTACGAGCCCCACCTGATCGACATCTCGAACAACGAGTCGAAGGATCCGGCGTTCGTGTCGCTGAACCCGAACGGACGCATACCGGCGATCATCGATCCGGCTGGCCCTGACGGTAGACCCATCGCCTTATGGGAATCCGGTGCGATCCTCCTCTATCTGGCCGACAAGACGGGTCAGTTCATCTCCACCGAACCAGGCCAGCGTTACGAGACCCTAGCGTGGGTGTTCTTTCAGATGTCGGCCATCGGGCCGATGTTCGGACAGCTAGGCTTTTTCCTGCGATTTGCCGGCAAGGACTATGAGGACAAGCGACCTCGGCAGCGCTTTGTTGATGAATCCAGGCGTCTTCTCGGGGTCCTGGATCACCGGCTGGAGGGCCGCGAATGGATTGTCGATGATTACTCGATCGCGGACATTGCGACGTTTGGCTGGGTGAATGCGCTGGTCGAATTCTACGCAGCGGGCGACATCCTCGGCCTAAGCAGCTATTCGAACGTGCAGGCATGGCTCGAACGCGGGCTGGCGCGACCGGCTGTACAGCGTGGCCTGCGAATTCCTGCGAGGCCTGCATGACCATTATCGCCGCATATTATTACAACGAAGGTAAGCGAGTCCGTGAAATCAGGCTCGATGAGCACGTCGAACTAAACGAGAATCGCTCGGGCTTCTGCTGGATCGCGCTTAGCGAGCCCACCGCAGACGAACTCAGCGCGATCCAGACGACGTATAACCTCCATCCTTTGGCGATCGACAACGCCATGCACCCGCTGTGCCCGCCCAAGCTCGAGGTCTACAACGATGAGTTGTACGTCGTCGCCCAGACCGCCGAGCTGGTCGGCGACCGGATCAGCTACGGCAAGATGGCGATCTTCACCGGTCACAATCACCTTATCACCGTGCGGCACGGCAATGCCGGAGCGCTGGGCAAACTTCGGGAGCAACTCGAGGCATCGCCGACGCAGTTCGGCAAGGGTGTCGACTATGTGCTGCACGCGATCTTGCACCGAGTGGTCGACCAGTATCTGCCCATCTTCGAAATGATCGAGGACGACGTCCTGGCGATGGAGCGACGGTCGCTGCACGATTTCCTCGGGCCAGAAGAGGTGGCGCGAATCTTCGAACTAAGGTCCGAACTCACGCGGTTCCAGCGCACGCTCGGGGCTATGGCCGAGCTGGTGCGAAAGCTCGTTCGCGGCCACTTTCCCTGCATCAGCGCCGAAATGACACCATATTTCCACGACGTCGCGGACCATGTCCACCGCGTGCAGTCCATGGTCGACGGCCTCCTGCTTGTCCTGTCCACGGTCTTCGAGGCCAGCAGCCTTCTGGAAGCGCAAAGGATCGGTGTGGTCACTCGCCAGCTCGCGGCCTGGGCGGCGATCTTGACGGTCCCGACGGCGATCGCTGGAATATACGGCATGAACTTTAAGCACATGCCGGAGCTGGACACGGCCTACGGATACTTTGTCGTGCTCGGAGTGATAGCGATATCGTGCGTTTTCCTATTTGTGCGCTTCAAGAAGGCTAAGTGGCTATGAGTAACGCACTTCGCGAGCTTCTCCGTCCGCCGAGTCACAGCGCGCTTTGTGCGCGAGCGTGTCCAATCCAGTTCAAGATGAAGGTGCTTCCATGACCTCCCAGGTGACCGACGTTCTAGAAGCAGTCCAGTCATTCATCGCCAAAGGCTATGACCGCGAATACCGCGTCAAGGACGGCAATCTCGTCGATCTCGAACTAGGGTCAACCCTCGATGCATGCAGCATTCGCGTCGATGCGGCGTTGCGCCTCGAGAGCGGGGACGACGGCGAAGATGCCTCCAACATCTACGCGATCACCGATCCGGCGACAGAGCATAAAGGGGTCGTCTCAGAAAACGGAATCTATGGTCACTCCCGTTTTTGCAACACCGATTTTGACGACAAGTTGGCTTGCTTGAATCTATCCGGCGTCTGAATGGGATTTTATTCCCGCGCCTCGATGAGTTCCGCGCCTGATGAACCTCCAGAAAATATACGGCTTCAATGAGCCTTTCCGTTTTACAGGTTCCTCAACAGGCCGGTGGGCCGTTAGTATCATCAATATCAGTATTCGCAAAACCAGATGAATGATTGTTTAAACTGGTGTATTTCTGCCTTTATGCTTCGTAAGTTTGCTGTCGCGCCGTCAGTGCCCAGGCTATTCTGGCCAGCTTGTTTGCCAGAGCACAGGTGACGACAAAGTTGCTTTTCCGACACAACAACTCCCTGACCCAGTCGGCCAACTTGCCAGACTGGTGTTCCAGTTTTTGTATGAATACCCTGGCACACTGAACCAACAAAGTTCGGATCTTTTTGTTGCCCCGCTTGCTAATCCCTAACAATGTCGTCCGACCTCCCGTGCTGTACTGTCGGGGTACCAGCCCTGTTGCCGCCGCAAAGTCACGGCTGCTGGCGTACTGCTTCCCGTCGCCAATCTCAGTTGAAATAGTACTGGCAGTCAGCGTTCCAACGCAGGGAATACTCAGCAAGCGCTGTCCAACCTCATCTTCGTCCAACTTTCGTTTCAACTGAGATTCCAGATCTTTAATCTGCTCAACAAGATAGTGATAATGCTGTTGTAATTTCAGCAGTAACTGGCTGAGATAAAGAGGCAAACTACTGTCCTCAAGAAGGGTACTCAGTCGACTAATAACGGCAGCACCTCGCGGAACGCTGATACCAAATTCCAGCAGAAAAGCATGCATCTGATTAGTTGTTTTCACCTTATCCTGAACCAGGGATTCACGGACACGATGCAGAGCTCGCATTGCCTGCTGAGATTCGGTTCTGGGCTGCACGAAACGCATAGATGGACGTGATGCTGCTTCACAGATAGCTTCAGCATCAACGAAGTCATTTTTGTTGCTTTTAACGAATGGGCGGACAAATTGCGGTGATATCAGCTTTGGAAAATGCCCTAACTCTGCCAGCTTGCGTGCCATAAAGTGAGAACCGCCACAGGCTTCCATCGCGATGGTTGTTGCCGGGCATGTCGCCAGAAATTCGATTAGCTTTGGTCGGGTGAATTTTTTACGGTAAACGGCCTTCCCACGATGATCCTGACAATGAATATGGAAAGAGTTCTTACCCAGATCGATACCAATAAGCGCAATGTTTTCCATGATGGTTCTCCGAATGAAAGCCTGTCCTCAGCATAGTACTGGGAAGGAGGGAGTGACCATCTCATTAAATAAAGCACGCTAAGCCGGTTGCAGCGGCCGTAGCGGCCTGAACTTGCCCGCGCCGATCTTGGCGCTGCTGCGCCAGAGGTAATCGCCGGTCAGGTTGATGTGCTCCCAGCCGAGCGGCGACAGGTACTGCAACAGGCCGTCATCGACGGCTTGACCGTGGCCACGCAAGGCGTTCGCGGCCCGCTCCAGATAGACCGTGTTCCATAGCACGATGGCCGCCGTCACCAGGTTGAGGCCGCTGGCCCGGTAGCGCTGCTGCTCGAAGCTGCGGTCGCGGATTTCCCCCAGGCGGTTGAAGAACACGGCGCGGGCCAGCGCGTTGCGCGCCTCGCCTTTGTTCAGCCCGGCATGCACGCGGCGGCGCAGCTCGACGCTTTGCAGCCAGTCCAGGATGAACAGTGTGCGCTCGATGCGTCCCAGCTCACGCAGGGCGACGGCCAGGCCGTTCTGGCGCGGGTAGCTGCCAAGCTTCCTGAGCATCAGCGAGGCCGTCGCCGTGCCCTGCTTGATCGAGGTGGCCATCCGCAGGATTTCATCCCAATGGGCGCGGACGTGCTTGATGTTGAGCGTGCCGCCGATCATCGGTTTCAACGCCTCGTAGGTGGCATCGCCCTTCGGGATGTAGAGCTTGGTGTCGCCCAGGTCACGAATGCGCGGGGCGAAGCGGAAGCCCAGCAGGTGCATCAACGCGAAGACGTGGTCCGTGAACCCTGCCGTGTCGGTGTAGTGCTCCTCGATCCGCAGGTCGGATTCGTGATACAGCAGGCCGTCGAGCACGTAGGTCGAGTCGCGCACGCCGACGTTCACGACCTTGGTGTGGAACGGCGCGTACTGGTCGGAGATATGGGTGTAGAACGTCCGCCCTGGGCTGCTGCCGTATTTCGGATTGATGTGGCCGGTGCTCTCGGCCTTGCTGCCGGTGCGGAAGTTCTGGCCGTCCGACGATGACGTGGTGCCGTCGCCCCAATGCTCGGCGAAGGGATGTCGGAACTGCGCGTTGACCAGCTCGGCCAGTGCCGCCCCGTAGGTTTCGTCGCGGATGTGCCAGGCTTGCAGCCAGGCCAGCTTGGCGTAGGTCGTGCCGGGGCACGATTCCGCCATCTTGGTCAGGCCCAGGTTGATCGCGTCGGCGAGGATCGTGGTCAGCAACAGGTTTTTGTCCTTGGCCAGGTCGCCTGACTTCAGGTGGGCGAAGTGCCGGGTGAAGCCCGTCCATTCGTCTACCTCCAGCAGCAATTCGGTGATCTTGACGTGCGGTAGGATCATCGCCGTCTGGTCGATCAGGGCCTGTGCGGTATCGGGCACCGCCGCATCGAGCGGCGTGATCTTCAGGCCCGACTCCGTGATGATGGCGTCCGGCAGCTCGTTGGCCAGCGCCATGCGGTTGACGGTGGCGAGCTGCGTTTCCAGCAGCGTCAGCCGGTCATGCAGGTACTGGTCGCAATCGGTGGCCACGGCCAGCGGCAATTCGCTGGCCTGCTTGAGGCTGGCGAATTTCGCGGGCGGCACCAGGTAGTTGTAGCGGCTCGCGTTTGAAAACGGGCGTGCTCGCATTCGACGCCGCTTTCGGCTCGAATTAACTGCAACTGACGGCGCGCTGATGCTCACGCTATCTGCAAACGAGCTTGCAATCGACGGCGGCGGCTCGCATTTCATGGCGGCGTGCTCGAATTAATTGCAAGTGAAATGCCGGGTTCCAAGCTATCCAAAATCAATAGATGCAGTGCCGGCTGCCCGCTAACGCCTCTGAGCGGTCAGACGGGGATTGACCTACGCCGCCTCTCGCACGAGACGGATATCGACTTCTCTGTCAACGTACTTCCATTCCTCTGTTGCACGCAGTTCGGAAAGCAATGCGTTGAACTCAGCCTCATGGGTTGGCGCGAACTCGAACCAATTGAGAAAATCGAACGGTTCATTTTCAGAGAGGTCGCGGCAGTGGTGGAGCTTGCGCGCTACTGCAGGCAAGTAGTTGAGCCCGATTTGGATGTGCTTTGACTTTTCGAAAACGCTCCGGCGCTCGTCTTGCGTGAATTCCCACCAAGCTGCGTTTTTTCGGATCGGTATCAACGCAGCGCAAGTTGCTTCTGGGCGCGCTAGCCCTTGCTGCTTCACCACAATTTCGTTCTTCTCTTCGCGCATGACATACCGTTCATTGCTTGTTATTCCGCGAAGTACCCAGGGTGCATTGGTTTCGGGCTGCAACTCTGAGGCAGATATTACGTTGAGCCTTTTGGCTTCAGGCAGTGACTTGCCAACTATGGTTTCGGTTCCAACGATCCGCCAAAGACCGCTGTCTCCGCCGACGAATGCAAATAATCGTGTATCCATTTTACCCCCTTCATGTGAGTGTGTTAACTTTTTTACAGCCTCAAAAAACCTATCTGCCCATCCCATGCTTGTGCATCATCGTCTCGCCTCGCTTAGCGTAGTATTGCATTACGCTTACCAGCGCCCCCAGTTAAATTGTAAATATAGCATCGAATTGGTCTGTGATACAACCGCCAGAAAATAGCCGTTTGTCGCCATTTCAAAAATTAATTGTACCGTATCGGTACGCCCTAACTAGGCGTCAGGCCGGAACCTTGGGCCGCGTCAGGATAGGGCCGATTCCAGCATTTTCTGACGCCTCGCCGGCAACCTCTAGGGCCTCAACCTGACAGGCCGTACGCTTAACGTACGATTTTTAATGAGATGGTCACTCCCTCCTTCCCAGTACTATGCTGAGGACAGGCTTTCATTCGGAGAACCATCATGGAAAACATTGCGCTTATTGGTATCGATCTGGGTAAGAACTCTTTCCATATTCATTGTCAGGATCATCGTGGGAAGGCCGTTTACCGTAAAAAATTCACCCGACCAAAGCTAATCGAATTTCTGGCGACATGCCCGGCAACAACCATCGCGATGGAAGCCTGTGGCGGTTCTCACTTTATGGCACGCAAGCTGGCAGAGTTAGGGCATTTTCCAAAGCTGATATCACCGCAATTTGTCCGCCCATTCGTTAAAAGCAACAAAAATGACTTCGTTGATGCTGAAGCTATCTGTGAAGCAGCATCACGTCCATCTATGCGTTTCGTGCAGCCCAGAACCGAATCTCAGCAGGCAATGCGAGCTCTGCATCGTGTCCGTGAATCCCTGGTTCAGGATAAGGTGAAAACAACTAATCAGATGCATGCTTTTCTGCTGGAATTTGGTATCAGCGTTCCGCGAGGTGCTGCCGTTATTAGTCGACTGAGTACCCTTCTTGAGGACAGTAGTTTGCCTCTTTATCTCAGCCAGTTACTGCTGAAATTACAACAGCATTATCACTATCTTGTTGAGCAGATTAAAGATCTGGAATCTCAGTTGAAACGAAAGTTGGACGAAGATGAGGTTGGACAGCGCTTGCTGAGTATTCCCTGCGTTGGAACGCTGACTGCCAGTACTATTTCAACTGAGATTGGCGACGGGAAGCAGTACGCCAGCAGCCGTGACTTTGCGGCGGCAACAGGGCTGGTACCCCGACAGTACAGCACGGGAGGTCGGACGACATTGTTAGGGATTAGCAAGCGGGGCAACAAAAAGATCCGAACTTTGTTGGTTCAGTGTGCCAGGGTATTCATACAAAAACTGGAACACCAGTCTGGCAAGTTGGCCGACTGGGTCAGGGAGTTGTTGTGTCGGAAAAGCAACTTTGTCGTCACCTGTGCTCTGGCAAACAAGCTGGCCAGAATAGCCTGGGCACTGACGGCGCGACAGCAAACTTACGAAGCATAAAGGCAGAAATACACCAGTTTAAACAATCATTCATCTGGTTTTGCGAATACTGATATTGATGATACTAACGGCCCACCGGCCTGTTGAGGAACCTGTAAAACGGAAAGGCTCATTGAAGCCGTATATTTTCTGGAGGTTCATCAGGCGCGGAACTCATCGAGGCGCGGGAATAAAATCCCATTCAGACGCCGGATAGATTCAAGCAAGCCAACTTGTCGTCAAAATCGGTGTTGCAAAAACGGGAGTGACCATAGATTCGTTTTCTGAGACGACCCCTAGCGGTGCGTACAATGAAGCCTTTATGTTAAATAGGGGCTTTTGTTGTCCGGAAAAGGCTGAGCAAAAATACGATAAACAGTGTCATACCGGTAACCAGCATGACATAGCCGGCTGTTGGGTTATAAGTCAGACAGAAGGCTGTGCAGGCACTGGGGGCGTGTATGCGAAAAAGCCCGGCAAAACACAGACTGGCCGAGAGTCCGTAAAATAACGATCCTGCGATAACGGTCAGCATAATTCTAAACATTGTCCCTTTGTCCCTTTGACCCTAATCATCCTCATCTTTTTTCTAATATGCCCCTTAAAATCAGGATGTTGATTGTTTTGTATGCAAGAAATGGACTAAAGAAATTTGTTTGTGATCCCATTCTCGTTTCTGCATATGAACAAAAAAGCCCCGCACATGGGCGGGGCTGAATGCTGCGAGTCTGCGACGGTGACTTATCCCGGAAGCGTCCAGTCAGGTCGTTCAAAATGGCAGGTATAGCCGTTGGGATTATGCTGCAGGTAATCCTGATGCTCTGGCTCTGCAGACCAGAACTCACCGGCCTGCTCTACTTCTGTCACCACGACTCCGGGCCAGACTCCTGAATCATCTATTTCACGGATAAGCTGGTTTGCCTGCTGCTTTTGCTCCTCTGTGGTGAAAAAGATGGCTGAGCGGTAGCTTGAGCCGACGTCATTACCCTGACGAAGTATTGTTGTAGGGTTGTGAATACTAAAGAAATATTCCAGTAGTTTTCGGTAGCTCAGTTTATCCGGGGAATACACCACCTTCACCGCCTCCGCATGTCCTGGGTGGTGCTGGTATGTCGGGTTATCATTACGTCCGCCGGTATAGCCCACTTCGGTGCTGACCACGCCATTGAGTTTGCGGATCAGCTCCTGGACACCCCAGAAACAACCACCGGCAAGGATTGCCACATCAGTTTTCATGCTTATCTCCTTTCTCAAACAGGGGAAGAAATTCACCGTATCCTTCTGTTTCCAGAGCGCCTTTCGGGATAAAACGCAGTGAAGCCGAGTTAATGCAGTAACGTAATCCACCGGTATCCTGTGGCCCGTCAGGGAAGACGTGTCCCAGATGGCTGTCACCGTGATGGGAACGCACTTCAGTACGCACCATGCCGTGACTGAGGTCGCTCAGGTTGCGGACGTTGTTTTCCACTGGTTTGCTGAATGCCGGCCAGCCACAGCCCGAATCAAATTTGTCCTTCGACGAGAACAGTGGCTCACCGGAGACGATATCCACGTACAGTCCGTCCTCAAAGTGGTCGTCATATTCTCCGGTAAACGGGCGCTCAGTGGCGCTTTTCTGGGTGACGCTGAACTGCAGTTCCGTCAGTGCCTGAATGGTCTGTGGGTCTTTTTTATACGGTTTGTTCATATCGCTCTCCTGACAAATCTCACTCACCGGGACGGGTCCTGCTCATGAATAAGATCCAGATAGTGTTTTTCAAAGTCCGGGTTGGCGGGGAGCGACTTATTTTCCAGGTAGCGCTCTAAAAAGTAGCGGGGAGTGATCCCCGCCCGAAAGGCGGCTTCCATGCCTCTCACCATGAACCCGGGAGTGGTGTCATATTTGCTGGCCAGAAATATCAGGCTGCTGCGTAATTCAGGGTCACCCCATGGCTGACAATGCGTCAGACGAGCGGGGTTTGTGCACGGCGCTGAGTTGCTTCGCCCTCCGGTTAATCAGTGTCCGTCGCAGGTCATGACGCAACAGCACCAGTCCAGCCCCAATCAGAAGAACATCCTTGATAATGAAGCTGTCAATGCGACCCAGCTGCGGCAGAAGGCTCAGGGTGACGATGCCGGTGCCTGCCACCATCAGGGCGCCTGCTGCACCCACTGCCGGCCGGAAAAATCCGGCAATCAGGGCCAGAAGGGTGATATTTTCCACCACGCCGAGTGCGTAGCTGAGCCCCTGAACGCCGAGAGCCGGATACAGCGCACCGAGCCAGGTGCCTGGCAGCAGGTGGTGAAGGGCATTGGCCTCGAAGGCAAACCATTTGTAGGTGCCAAACAGGGCGAAGATGAAAATCACTGACAGCCGCAGAACCATAATGTCCAGGCCTGACGTTTTACGAAGTAACCGGCGCAGTTGTGTCTCGACGTTATTTTTCATGGTGTGTGTCCTTTTATTTTCGTTTTGTGTTTATGCAAACAGCGTGGCGCGGGCATGAACGAAACGGGCCTGCTCAAGCTCAGAAATCAGATAAGCGGCAGCGCCATGTTCAAGGGCTTCGCGGATAACCTCCCGCTCCAGCTCATCCACGGAAGACACCCAGCCAACAGAGAGTGTACGGACCGGTACCAGAGCTGCTTTTTCTTCCTCAGTAAGATCGGATTTGATGATGACCGGTCCATGGGCTTTACGGGTGAAGACAGCGATAACGTCGTTGATAAGTGCTTTCATGATGATGCCCCCTGCATGTCTGTTTTATTGTGTTGTCGTGTTGTTAATATTTATTCTACCTACCAGTAGATAGATTGGCAAGGGGTAACTGGAAATTAAACGCAAGGAAAGTCTTAATGTCTTCTGAGGCCCCCGGAATACAGGCGTTGTCAGCGGTGATTTTTTTGAGTGCTGGCTGCCCCGGTTAAACCGGGGCAGCCACAGGCGTGGCTTTACGGGCGGGAGAGTAGCTGAATAAGCGCGCTCATGGTGCGGGAACAGGCATCATGAGGAGGGATCCGATTGAGCATCAGGGCCCCTTTAATGGCGCTGCCGATGATAATGGCCACGTCAGCCGGCTCAGCAGTAAAAGCCAGTTCACCGCTTTCACGACCCGAAACCAGCACACTGGTCAGGATGCGCAGGTCGGTTTGTGCCAGTCGTGAGGTGGCTTTCTGAAGAGGTTCTTCAAACAGGGCGCTGTCGGACAGCATGGCGTGAATGCCACACATCTGGCCGCTGTCGGCGCATTTGAGAAATGCGTCCATATAACCCTGCAGACGGGCTTTACCCGGTGGCAGCTGTAACAGGGCAGCTTCCAGTTTCAGCAGGCTGGCCTCCTTGTATTCACAATAGGCAAGCCCGAGGTCGGTTTTGGTCTGAAAATGGTAATGGATACTGGCCTTCCGTATTCCCAGACCGTCAGCGAGATCAGCATAGCTGAAGCCCTGGTAGCCGTTCTGCTGGATAAGGGTATCAGTCAGTTCAATCAGACTGTCATGGGTGGACATAATGTTCTCCTGGCACCTGCGGGTGCCTGTTATTCAGACACAACTGCGCCCGGAAACCAGAAGGGTTCCGGGCGCAGTTGCGAGGGTAACGGGTATTCAACGATACAGGACAGCGGTACCGGAAAGTTTATTCATACCGGTGGCACTAGTGATGCGGTAGTGTGTGGCCCCGGCATCAGCGGCTTTCATATCCAGTGAGGCCACCAGGTCATCCAGGGTGGTGAAGCCACCGGAAGAGACCACCCCAATTTTTTGCAGCGATGCTGCTTCGCTGCGGGAAACCATTTGCGGGCTGGCGGCATAGCTCAGTGCGCTGGCGGACAGGGCGATGATGGCAAGGGTGGTTTTGATGATGTTTTTCATGATGACGCTCCTGATGTTCTGTTGTGTGTTTTTGTTTGTGTGTCGTGTTGTTAAAATCAAATATACCAACCAGTAGATAGGTTGGCAAGTGTTAATTGGGGTCCGCTTGGAAAACGAATCTATGGTCACTCCCGTTTTTGCAACACCGATTTTGACGACAAGTTGGCTTGCTTGAATCTATCCGGCGTCTGAATGGGATTTTATTCCCGCGCCTTGATGAGTTCCGCGCCTGATGAACCTCCAGAAAATATACGGCTTCAATGAGCCTTTCCGTTTTACAGGTTCCTCAACAGGCCGGTGGGCCGTTAGTATCATCAATATCAGTATTCGCAAAACCAGATCAGTAATTCTTTAAACCGGTGTATTTCTGCCGTTATGCTACATAAGTTTGCTGTCGTGCCGTTAGGGCCCAGGCTATTCTGGCCAGCTTGTTTGCCAGAGCACAAGTGACGACAAAGTTGCTTTTCCGGCACAGTAAATCCCTGACCCAATCGGCCAATTTGCCAGACTGGTGTTCCAGTTTTTGTATGAATACCCTGGCACATTGAACCAACAAAGTTCGGATCTTTTTATTACCTCGCTTACTAATTCCCAGCAATGTCGTCCTACCTCCCGTGCTGTACTGCCGAGGTACAAGCCCTGTTGCCGCCGCAAAGTCACGGCTGCTGGCGTACTGCTTCCCGTCGCCAATCTCAGTTGAAATAGTACTCGCTGTCAGTGTTCCGACGCAGGGAATGCTCAGCAAGCGCTGTCCAACCTCATCTTCGTCCAACTTTCGTTTCAACTGGGATTCCAAATCTTTAATCTGCTCAACAAGATAGTGATAATGCTGTTGTAATTTCAGCAATAACTGGCTGAGGTAAAGAGGCAAACTATTATCCTCAAGAATGGTACTCAGTCGGCTAATAACGGCAGCTCCTCGGGGAACGCTAATGCCAAATTCCAGCAGAAAAGCATGCATTTGATTGGTTGTTTTTACCTTATCCTGAACCAGGGATTCACGGACACGATGCAGAGCCCGCATTGCCTGCTGAGATTCCGTTCTGGGCTGCACAAAACGCATAGACGGACGCGATGCAGCTTCACAAATAGCTTCGGCGTCGACAAAGTCGTTTTTATTGCTTTTAACGAACGGGCGGACAAATTGTGGTGATATCAGCTTTGGGGAATGCCCCAACTCTTCCAACTTGCGTGCCATAAAGTGAGAACCGCCACAGGCTTCCATTGCGATGGTTGTAGCGGGGCATGTCGCCAAAAATTCGATCAACTTTGGCCGGGTAAATTTTTTACGGTAAACAGCCTTCCCGCGACGATCCTGGCAATGAATATGGAAAGAGTTTTTACCCAGATCGATACCAATGAGCGCAATGTTTTCCATGATAGTTCTCCGAATGAAAGCCTGTCCTCAGCATAGTACCGGGAAGGAGGGAGTGACCATCTCATTAATTATCCCACGCTAAGACTGTTTTTTGTACAAAGCGGTATCGACTGTACGTAATGAGCGGTATTTTCCGGATCCCAGCTTAAGATTATTACGCCAGACGTAATCTCCACTCAGATTGATATGTTCCCAGCCCAGGGGAGAAAGATGAGAGACCAGTTGCTCATTTATCGGGATACCCTTTCGTTTTAGTGACTCAATAGCTCTTTCTATATATACCGTGTTCCACAACGTGATCGCTGCTGTCAGTAATGTCAGCCCGCTGGCGCGATAACTCTGATTCTCCAGCCCACGATCCCTTATTTCACCCAGACGGTGCAAAAAGACCGCTCGCGCAAGGGCATTACGGGCCTCACCCTTATTCAGCCCCGCCTGCACGCGTCGGCGCAGACCGGGATCACGGAACCAGTCCAGCATAAATAGTGTCCGTTCGATGCGGCCAATCTCTCTCAGCGCTTTGGCAAGTCCATTCTGTTTTGGGTAACTGGCTAACTTTTTCATCATCAGTGATGCGGTGACTGTCCCCTGCTTAATCGAGGTTGCCAGGCGCAATACCTCATCCCAGTGCGACTCAATGTCTTTGATATTTAGGCAGGTTGTTGATATGACAGACTGAAGCCCCGGATAGCGCTCGGCCTTTCCATGAATAAACAGCCGCTTGTCATGAAGATCACGGATCCTTGGCGCAAAAGCGAATCCCAGCAGGTGCATCAGGGCGAAAACATGTTCAGTGAAGCCTGCGGTATCGGTGTAATGCTCGGTAATTTCCAGATCGCTTTCATGGTACAGCAGGCCATCAAGCACGTGGGTTGAGTCGCGCACCCGGCTGATCACTTTGGCGTAGAACGGGCTGTATTGGTCTGAGATATGCGTATAAATCTGCACGCCCGGCTCCTGACCATATTTAAGATTGACCTGACCGGCATAACGTCCGTGACTGCCTACCCGAAAGTTCTGCCCGTCTGACGACGATGTTGTCCCGTCGCCCCAGAATGCGGCCAGAGGCCGCTCTTTCTGTGCGTTGACCAGCTCGGCCAGTGCCGCTGAATAAGTTTCATCCCTGATGTACCATGCCTGAATACCTTCGAGTGACGATCTTGTGGCCCCAGGGCAGGATTCCGCCATTTTTGTCAGCCCAAGGTTGATGCCGTCAGCCAGAATGGTGGTCAGCAACAGTCTTCCGTCTTTTGGTCTGACGTTATTATTTTTGAGGTGCGCGAAGTGACGCGTAAATCCCGTCCAGCTATCAACTTCTTCCAGTATCTCCGTAATTTTCGGATGGGGAAGCATGCCATAGACCAAATCTGCAAAGGGCGAAACACCTGAAGGAACGCTGTTCTCCAGTGGAGTGATTTTTACGCCTTTATCTGAGATATCTACATCGGGCAAATCACCGGCAAGCGCCATCGCGTTAACTTCTTCCAGCCGAGATGCAAGAAGAGTCATACGGGCCTGAAGGTATGCCTGGCTATCGGTCTGAACGGCCAACTGTAACTGGTCATTATGTCGGGATTTCTCAAACTCAGCAGTCGGGATGAGATAATCATCAAAATTTTTGTAGCGGCGCGATCCTTTTACCCAGATATCACCGGAACGTAATGCACCCTTGAGTTCATTCAGTACGCAAAACTCGTAGTACTTGCGGTCGATGCCTGAAGGCGTGAGCACCAGTTTTCGCCAGCTTTCAGGGATAAACCCTGTTGGCGCTGATGGCGGCACTTTACGAAGTTGTTTACGGTACATTTCCGTTATGGTGTCCAGCGCATCGCTGAGCGCCTGCGCCGCAGGTGTCGCCATGAACTGCAATGCTGACAGCATACGCGGGGCATATTTACGCAACGTACTGTATTTTTCGGTGATCAGATGAAGCGCGTCGAAATTGCCCTTACGGGAAAGAAACCGCGTTTCTTCCACGCTGTTGATGAATTCCTGCCAGGGAAGGACATCTTCTATTGCAGTCCAGGGATCTTCCCCGGATTCTCTGGCGTTAAGTAACGCCTGCCCGACGGTAACGTACTGCTTCAGCTTGCTCTGAATAAGCTTTCCCGTTTGCTGGAGCCGTTCGGCCTGCGTGCGTTTTGCCCTGCTGAACAGACTACCCAGGATACGCTCGTGCAGATCAATCACTTCGTCAGTCAGGGTGGCCCTGGCCTCTGTTATTATACAAACCAGCGTAGCGTAACGTCTGACATCGGTGAATTTTGCCAGGTCCCTGCTGCTCATTTTCCGGCCCTCACGCGCCAGTTTAAGCAACCTGTTCTGGTGAACGGAAAGTGCAATACCATCAGGCAACCCCAGCGCAGCGATGGAATTAAGCCGGTCGATATGTTGCAGCACATTTTTACCGTTTATTTTACCCGGAGGCTGTAGCAGCCATGCCAGACGGGAAGGTTGTTCACCCTCTGATATGAGCAGGCTGTCGAGTGCTGATTTATGCTGCTTTTCCAGTTGCGCGGTAAGTGTCGAAAATACCGATCTGTTAGCGAGCGTGACGACTTCGGCAAGCGTCCGTTCGATCACTTCAACAGAAGGGAAAATAACATTATTGTTATGTAGCCAGCTGAGCATTTCTTCCGCCAGCATAAATCCTTTGTCAGTTCGCATGGCATAGGGGTGCAGATGACGGATACAGTCTTTTTGCATTGACCGGCTGAACGGGGATAGTTCCAGGTAGCGATAAAGTTCGGTCAGATGTTCCCAGCGGGTTTGCTCTCTGGATGCATATTCCGGCCATAAATCAGGCTGAAGTTTCAGTCGGGAAGCAACCCTGGATACAACGCCATTGTGAGGAGCACTGCTTTTGTCCGGAATAAATCCAGGTCCACGCAGATAACAGAGTAATACAGCAAAGCCCAGGCGATTCGCTGGCCTTCGGTGCTTATTAATGAGCGCAATATCCAGTTCGTTCAGAAAACACATTCGGGTCAGAATAATTTCATCATCTGGTATAACCAGTAAGCGTTCCTGCTCTTCGCTGCTCAGTATCTGTCGCCGTGGCATAAATGCCTCCCTCGCGTATAGTTTTCATCTGTTATTTGTTCGCTGTGACCGAAACCGGTCGGTTTCGTACACCACTTACAGCACATGTCCGAAACTTAGTGAAATTAATTTCGGACACACGTTATAATTCGGACATCCATTTCGTACGGAAAGTTTCCCATGTCACGTGTTTTTGCCTACTGCAGGGTCTCAACTCTGGAACAGACCACAGAAAACCAGCGTCGTGAAATTGAAGCGGCGGGTTTTGCCATCAGATCCCAACGACTTATTGAGGAGCATATCAGTGGCTCGGTTGCTGCCAGCGAACGCCCCGGATTTATCCGGTTGCTAGATCGCATGGAAAATGGGGATGTACTGATTGTCACCAAACTTGACCGTCTGGGTCGTAATGCGATGGATATCCGAAAAACAGTAGAGCAACTGGCGGCTTTAGATATTCGCGTTCATTGTCTCGCACTCGGAGGCGTTGACTTGACCAGTCCGGCCGGAAAAATGACTATGCAGGTAATTTCTGCTGTAGCGGAGTTTGAGCGGGATTTGCTGCTTGAGCGAACGTATTCAGGTATTGCGAGGGCAAAAGCGGCTGGAAAACGCTTCGGTCGCCCCCCCATCCTGAGCGAGGAACAAAAGCAAACAGTGACAGAGCGCCTAAATGCTGGCATCAGTATCAGTGCTATTGCCCGGGAATTTAATACCACCCGCCAGACTATCCTTCGGGTAAAGGCTGGATTGCTGCAAGAGTGAGCGGCTGGGAAGATTATAAAAAAATCAAATGGTTATTATGAAATAAAAGGCACTGTTGCAAATAGTCGGTGGTGATAAACTTATCATCCCCTTTTGCTGATGGAGCTGCACATGAACCCATTCAAAGGCCGGCATTTTCAGCGTGACATCATTCTGTGGGCCGTACGCTGGTACTGCAAATACGGCATCAGTTACCGTGAGCTGCAGGAGATGCTGGCTGAACGCGGAGTGAATGTCGATCACTCCACGATTTACCGCTGGGTTCAGCGTTATGCGCCTGAAATGGAAAAACGGCTGCGCTGGTACTGGCGTAACCCTTCCGATCTTTGCCCGTGGCACATGGATGAAACCTACGTGAAGGTCAATGGCCGCTGGGCGTATCTGTACCGGGCCGTCGACAGCCGGGGCCGCACTGTCGATTTTTATCTCTCCTCCCGTCGTAACAGCAAAGCTGCATACCGGTTTCTGGGTAAAATCCTCAACAACGTGAAGAAGTGGCAGATCCCGCGATTCATCAACACGGATAAAGCGCCCGCCTATGGTCGCGCGCTTGCTCTGCTCAAACGCGAAGGCCGGTGCCCGTCTGACGTTGAACACCGACAGATTAAGTACCGGAACAACGTGATTGAATGCGATCATGGCAAACTGAAACGGATAATCGGCGCCACGCTGGGATTTAAATCCATGAAGACGGCTTACGCCACCATCAAAGGTATTGAGGTGATGCGTGCACTACGCAAAGGCCAGGCCTCAGCATTTTATTATGGTGATCCCCTGGGCGAAATGCGCCTGGTAAGCAGAGTTTTTGAAATGTAAGGCCTTTGAATAAGACAAAAGGCTGCCTCATCGCTAACTTTGCAACAGTGCCTATGCATCGGCCTAAGCCTTTATCGCAAAATCAGTCCAGCATAAACAGCGTCCGATCTCTGCAGAAAATCGCCCTCTGCGCTACGAGTTTGAACGCATTTACTCTGTTTATAGGTAACATTCGCTCCACGATATAATGATATCGGCAACGTATTCAGCATCCTGAGCATGAGTCAGAAGGTGATCCGCCTTACCCAACGAAATGAAACTCTTGGGATGCTTTGCTGCTTTGAATATTTTTTCGGCCTGCTCAATTAACACAGTATCATCTTCAGTCGCATGAAAAATAAGCAGAGGCTTGTTCATGGCGAACACCTTATGAGCGATTTTGTGTTCCTGAATATTGTCCAGCATCTGTTTCTTTAAGGTAAATACCCGCCCGGCCAGCTCAACGGGATAGGCTCCATGCTGGTTAATGTTTTCAACATCATCCTTAAAAAGACGTTTTACGTGTGTCAGTTCTCCGGGTGATCCTATGGTGACAACGGCCTTTGCCTCAGGAACTTCGCCGGCAATAGACAGAATGGCCGATCCCCCCAGGCTATGGCCGATGAGCAAAGAAGGCGCTTCGTACTGTCGGCGGAGATAATCTACCGCGCAAAGCAGGTCCGAAATATTGGATGAGAAGTTGGTGTTGGAAAAATCCCCTTCGCTGTTTCCCAGACCAGTAAAATCAAACCGGAGAACGGCGATAGCATTCTCTGTCAGTTTCCGCGCAATACGCGCCGCGCCTTTGAGGTCTTTGCCACACGTAAAACAATGAGCTAACAGCGCAAACGCTTTAGGATTTTCAGGAAGTTCAAGCAATCCGGCCAGTTCTTCACCAGCCGCATTTTTGAACGTAAATTTTAGTTTTTTCATAGGATATTCCAGGTCTTAAACTGATTTCATATGTTTGATCGCAGGGAAAAATAATCTTCTGCTCTGCATCTGGCATTACGCGTTTTCCTTCCTCTACTGGGGATGTGAAACAGAATTCATTCCGAATGCCTGTCCTCACCTTCCAGTTTGAAAGCTGATTATTGCTTCCTGTTCGGTGATCACTTACGCTATGCTACCAACTAGATGGTAGTTTACAAGAATTTTATGAGGTCTCACTGAATGGCCAATTGCGCGCTCATTCTTAAAATATCCCTGGCAATGCTGGCGTTTGCTGCAAACTCTATTCTGTGCCGTCTGGCCCTGCAGGGAGGCCACATTGATCCCCTTTCATTCAGCAGCCTCAGGCTGGCCAGTGGTGCACTCGTCCTGTCACCTTTCTTGTTTTATCACGCAAAAACTACATTATCGCTGTGGCGTCCGCTGAGCGGATTTTACCTCATGGTGTACGCAGTGCTCTTCTCTGTCGCCTATATCCATCTCGATACCGGGGCAGGTGCGCTGTTACTTTTTGGTGCCGTACAGTTTGCGATGGTGATCCACGGATTATTTAAAGGGGAATCACTCTCCGTTATGCGGGCTTGCGGTTTAGTTATTGCTCTGGCAGGAATTGCTGCCCTGCTGTTACCCGGGGCGAAGGCACCGCCGCTTTACAGTGCACTTATGATGATCGTTGCCGGATTAGCCTGGGCCGCCTATTCCGTCAGGGGGAGGGCGGGCCAGGCGGCCGGGGCTTCAACGGCGGCAAATTTTGTACTCGCCACGCCGATGGCTCTCGCTCTTTCGTTGCTGTTTATGAAGCAGGGTCACTATGATGCTGCGGGCATTGCTTTGTCATTGCTGTCCGGTGCCGCCGCCTCAGCCGGTGCATATGTATTGTGGTATACCCTTTTACCCTCTCTCGGCTCTATCACCGCCAGTACCCTTCAGCTCAGCGTTCCCTGTCTGGCAATGCTAGGGGGTGTGGTATTCCTGGATGAATCACTGACGGTCAGAACGATATTTTCTGCCCTGGCGGTGCTGACTGGCATTGTGATGGTGACACGCGAGAAATCCCCCCGTCAGTCGATGACAAAGGCGAGAGAACCTTAATAACGCAATTAATTCATGCAGTTGTGATGATTCTCTTATGTTAATCACACGAGCCAGTTTTCCCGCTCCGGCATCAGACTGACAGTAATACTGAGGTCGACGTTTCTGACTACACCTAAGGCAGGTTTATGAAATGAAATATGATTTTGATGAGTACGTAAGCAGAGAGAAAACAGACAGTCTCACCGTGGACGGCTGGCGGGAATACCTGTTTTCGGGACAGTCCGAATTTGCAATGCGGTATCCGGCAGAAGGGCTAATCAACCTCTGGGTTGCTGACATGGCTTTTGCCACACCAGAGCCGATTCTTCAGGCCATCAGAGACCGTCTGGATAGAAAAATACTCGGCTACACTAAAATCTACGACGAAGAATACTATGAGATCTTTGGCAGCTGGTGTGAGCGACAATATGGTCACCGTTTCAAAACGGAAGACATTGTGCTGTCTCCGGGCATTATTCCCGCGCTGAACCGTCTCGTCCCGCTTCTGACCGACATGGATGACAGTATTCTTATTATGACGCCTTCATATGGCCCGTTTAAAAAGGCGGGTGAATACAGTCAGCGTCGCGTGGTGTACTCGGCGTTAAAAAAATCAGCAGGCGGCTGGGAACCTGACTGGGAAGACTTTGCACGCAAAGCCAGTCAGGCCGATTTACGTGTGAAAATTCTTTTCCTGTGTAATCCGCATAACCCGACCGGACGAGTCTGGCGGCCTGATGAACTTAAGCGGATTATTGAAATTTGCCTGGCCAATGACATCTGGGTGATATCTGACGAAATTCACTGCGACCTGTCCCGAAGCGGTATCGGTCATACACCGGCCGCCTCTCTTTTCCCTGATTCTACACGCATTATTACCTGCATGTCCTCGAGTAAAACATTCAATCTGGCCGGGAATTTGTTGGCAAATATCATTATTCCGGATCCCGGTGTCAGAAGCGAGTGGCGTCTCAGACACGACGAGTTCATCTCTCCACTGAGCCTGGCAGCAAACAAAGCGGCGTGGAGTGAATGTGATGACTGGCTTGTCCATCTGAGGGAATATATTGACGGCAATTTCCAGTACCTGCACGACTATCTCAAAAGCTATTTACCCGAAACCAGGTTCTCGATCCCCGAAGGGACATATCTGGCCTGGATAGATATTAGCCGCTACCTGCCCGACACCGCAGGTGAGGATTTATCGCTGTATTTTGCCCGGGAGTCAGGGGTCCTTCTTGAAGGGGGCTTGCTGTTTGTCGACAATGGGGACGGATATATCCGGTTAAATCTGGCCTGCCCACGGAGTATGCTGACAGCAGGGATGAAAAGAATTTCACAGGTACTGCGGATACCGGCTCCTCATCGTGTATAACCCCTTTCTCTCTGGCCGTTTTGTCCTGTCAGGATGTCGTCAGAACCCGGCATAACACCCTGTGCCGGGAACACAAAAGGCACGGATGAACAGGTCGTGAATATTCTTAGTGAAGCCTGCTGATGACATGTCTGGCGACAAAAAAATGCCGCCCTTAAGGGGCGGCTTATGCCAGCGTCACGGGGTTATCGTCTGACCGCCATGATGCCCGCATCGACATCCCAGATAGCGCCCGTCACCCATGAGGTTTTGTCAGACAACAGGAAGAGAATAGTGTTTGCCACATCTTCGGCAGTTCCGACGCGTCCCAGCGGGTGGAAATCGTTCAGCGACTTCATAGCATCTGCGATATCCGCTTTGTCCATGAAGCCTTCGTATATCGGCGTATGAACAATCCCGGGAGACACCGCGTTGACACGAATACCCGCGCTGGCCAGCTCAATCGCCAGATTACGCGTCAGGGCATGCAGACCCGCTTTTGCCATTGAATAGGCCGAGGCCGGCGAGTCACCCAGTGCAGCCTGAGCACCAATCGAACCGACGTTGACGATAGACCCTTCGAGCTTCGCGGCGAGCATGTTCTTCACGACATCCTGTGTAATAAAGAACGTGGCTCGGTTCAGCGAAAGATACATGTCATAATCGGCAAAGCTGTGCTCGGTAAATCCTTTGGGCATGAAGATACCGGCGGCATTCACCATCAGGCTGATATCGTGATGGTGAGCATTAATTTCCTGACGGATAGTTTCCATACCTTCTTCGGTCATCAGGTTCGCCGCGATGACCGCAACCGGTCCCAGAGGGCTCAGTTCTTTTTGCACCGCTTCGGCTTTGTCTTTTTTATTCCCGGTCAGCACGACACTGCCGCCCGCTTCCAGTACCATGCGTGCCACGGCCAGGCCCATGCCGCTGGTACCGCCGACGACGAGCAGTTTTTTACCTTTGAAAAAAGTGTTCATTTTCTGACTCCATTACTGGTGGGTAAGACGTTGCCGGCAGCGTGAAACTGCCGGCGGTTGACGGATTAAATACTGCAGCCATCCGTTCCGCAGGTCTGACCCGCAGTGGCTGAAAATTCGGTTTGCTGTTCATCCCAGACCTGACGCAGGGCATTCAAAAAGTTATCTGCTGCCTGAGCCCCGCTGATGGCATATTTTTCGTTCATCACAAAAACCGGAACGCCGCTGAGGCCAATAGACTGTGCGTGGGCTTCATCGTCGGAAACGGTGGCGCGAAAATCGTCATTTTCCAGGGCGGCTTCAGCGTCAGCTTTCGGCATACCGGCTTCTACGGCCATGGCAACGAGCTGCTGACGGTCAAAGAGAGAGCGACCTTCGGTGATACTGCCATGATAAAAACGTTCTTCCACCGTGTCCGCAATTCCGGCCTTACGCGCGGCAACCAGCAGGGTGTGTGCATCTTCTGTATCACCAAACATCATGCCGTCGAAGTTGTAGATCAGACCTTCAGATTTACCGGCGGTGCCCACCTGATTCATCATCAGCTCCGCTGAATGCTGACTGCCCAGCTTTTTAACGATGGCATCCTTAAAAGGCATCGCGGGAGTACCACCGGCCAGACGGTAGCTGTGATGGCGGATCACCACCTGGTCGCGAAATTCAAAGCGATTCAGACCCTGTTCAAATCTTTTTTTAGCAATCCAGCACCACGGGCAGACCAAATCTGACCAGATATCGATGGTAAGGGTGGGTTTCAGCGTTTGCATAATGATTCCTCAAAGACGTTGGGCGGTCGGTTCTCACTTATCAGAGAACCGCGACCGTATGGGATTTATTGCGCCTGCCAGACCGGGTAATCGGTATAGCCTTTTTCCGGGGAACCACTGACGCCGTAGTAGGTGGCGCGGTCACTTTCTGCCAGTGGCCAGCCGTTTTGCATTCTTTCAACCAGATCCGGGTTAGCGATGTAGGGCACACCAAATGCCACCAGATCCAGCTCATCATCTTCCAGAGCCTGCTCTGCGATATCACGGGTAAAACCGCCGGCAGCGATGATGGTGCCTTTAAACGTGTTGCGAAAACGGCGGCGGAAGCCTTCCGGAAGTGGCGCTTTGGTGTACACCGGCTGATAGTAAAGGTGTACGTAGGCCAGTTCCCGCTGACCGAGCGCGTCGGTGATGGCTGACCAGGTTTGCTCTTCACCTTCATACGGCGCGAGGTCATAAATGCGGCCGAACGGTGACAGGCGCACGGCAACGTGGCTGTTACCCACGGCTTCCGCCACGGCGTCAATGGTCTCCAGCAGGAAACGCTGACGATTTTCCACCGAGCCGCCGTATTCGTCGGTGCGGGTGTTCAGTTCGCTACTGAGGAACTGGTCAAAGATGAATCCGTTTGCCGCCATGATTTCCACGCCGTCAAAGCCGGCTTCCATCGCCAGGCGTGCGGAGTGCACGAAGTCTGCAGTGATGCGTTTAACTTCATGCGTTTCCAGCGCGCGTGGCTGGCTTGGTACAACCGGGCCCGGTTCTCCGGATTCGGTCAGCGCAAAAACGGTGGTATTGACCGCCTGAACGGTGCCCGCTGAAACCGGCGCTATGTGGCCTGGCTGAAGAGAGACGTGAGACATACGGCCGACGTGCCAGAGCTGCGCGAAAATACGGCCACCTTTGGCGTGAACCGCTTGTGTCACTTTACGCCAGCCCTGGACGTGTTCGTCGTTGTAGATACCAGGGGTATAAAGGTAACCCCGGCCTTCTTCTGAAACCGACATCCCTTCGGTGATGAGCAGGCCAGCAGAAGCACGCTGTGCATAGTACAAAGCCACGACCTCATCCGGCACGTCATTCATGGTGCGGGTGCGGGTCATCGGTGCCATGACTACACGGTTTTTTAACGCCAGGCCAGACAGATTGTAGGGGGTGAAAAGCTTACTCATCGTATACCTCACAAAAAACAAAAAGGAGTATCCCGGCAGGGATTTGCACAGCCCGGCAGTATCATCGACTGGACGTCGCGCACTGGAGTTGCATAAACATCTGATGGGTGGCAATATGCCAACCATCTAGTAGGTAGGTCAATGGGTGTGTCGTATTTTTTTGTCATAACGCAGCCATTCCTGAATTGTCACTCATTTTGCGAGGTCATCACCATGCGTACATTAACAGCTTATAACGAAGATAATTTCCGCCAGATAGAGCAGTACAAAGGAATATCGGTGGTACGTTTCTCTGCACCCTGGTGTCCGCCCTGTCAGGCCAGCGAAGAAATGTTCAGTCAGTTTGCAGACCGGCTCGATAGAGATATTCAGGTGGGGAAAGTCAATGTAGATCAGGCGCCGGTGCTGACAACCAAATACGAGATCTGGGGGCTGCCGTCTGTGCTGATATTTCATGAAGGGCAATTAGTTAAACGCATACCGGGTGTGAAACCTGCATCGGTATATGCTCAGGCTATTGCGGACATAAAAAAAGGGCAGTAATGCCCTTTTAACGTGGAATTTATTAATGCTTAACCGCGTGCCTGACCGACGGCATCCAGAGTGCGGGCTGAATGAATGACCGCCGCGCCAGCGTTGAGGTTAATCGCCACGCCCAGCGCTTCAGCAATTTCAGCGTCGGTTGCACCGGCTTTCACAGCGGCGTCGGCGTGAAAAGCAATACAGCCGTCGCAGCGGGTTGTGACTGCGCACGCCAGGGCAATGAGTTCACGCACTTTTGCGCCCAAAAGGTCAGTTTTGTTACCTGCGTTGCCCAGGGCAACCACGCCTTTCATGGTCTCGGGGGTCAGTTTGCCCAACTCGCCTAAACGTTGCATTAACTCTGAGCGATAGTTGTTCCAGTCCAGCATAGTGTCATTCTCCTGAATGAGGGGTATTAAGAAGCAGTTTTATATACTTAAGGCTGTTGGCGAAGACTTCGGGTCTGGCCGTTGCATGCGCCACTACGCTTGAGCCTTCACAGACATTAATGATCATCAAAGCAATATCTGATGGTTCGGCATGGGATGAAAACTCACCTGACTCCATGCCCGCCCTGACGACTTTTGTGAGCCACTCGATTTGCATATCGAAATAAAGTGATGTCTGTACAGTAATTGCCTGAGGCAGATTGGCGGTCTCTGCTGACAACGCACAACACAGTGGCAGTAGCGAAGCTTTATGGCTTTGCGCGAAGATATCGATGTAAGCCGCAATTCTTCTCTCCGCGCTTTTCTCAGTCGCCTCTATCTGCTCAAATACGCGTTGTGTATCAGAGAACGCCTGTATTACCACCTGCTCACCCAGAATATCTTTGGTCGGGAAATGGTGATGAATACTGGCCTTGGTGATACCCACTATTTTTGATAAATCAGCATAGCTGAATACTGAATACCCTTTTTCGCGCATCAGGTGTTCTGCTTCGCTGAGCAGCCGTTCCCGTGTCATGGTTGTCATAATTACTCCATATAATCTACTAGTTGATAGATTATATTGTTGCTATTTTTCCGTAGCAAGTTGTATCACTGACTCAGTATCGTGCAGAGCTGAACGTCACTGCCATCCTGCATTCTGAATGGCAGCATTACATCTCTGACATCACGCCAGGCGTGTAATCATTTCAACCGGATTAGCCAGAGTATCGTGGATTGGCGAATTCTTTTGCATTTCGCTGACCAGCGCTTCTAACTCCTCGCGACTGGCGGTCTTGCTCGTAAGGTGAACATCGACGCGAATAGATTTCGCACCTTTACGCACGTTGCTGTCCAGCCCAAGGAAGCCGTTGAGGTTGATATCGAAATTAAGATCCAGCTCGATACCGTCCAGGTCGATCCCTTTTTCAGCAGCCATCATGGTAAGGGTGGCGGTATAACAGCCAGCCAGCGCCTGCATGATGTATTCAGTCGGGCTCATGCCGGTATCGGTGCCGAGTAAACCTGCGGGTTCATCACCGATATTAGAAAATTTCCCCACACGGCTGGTATCGATAACGCCGTTCTGGATTGTGGCGCCGGTCTCTGTGCGAACGGTTAATCCGCCGCTGGAACGGGCTTTCATCTGGAAAGTCAGGTTACCCAGGCCAGGCTGGCTGCGAACTGCTTCACGGGTATTGTGGATCGCAGCTGCGTCTGCAGAAGGTTTAACGGTAGTAGACATAATGGCTCCTGTAATTTCTTGATAAAAGGTATAGCTGGTGTAACCAGCACCAATCATCTAGTTGGTAGATTAGTGTCGCGAACCTCTTTTGTCTACTCTTTTATAAAAAATAGGGGGAAAAGAACCCAGCAGGCTGTTTTATTTGGCACTGTTGCAAAGTTAGCGATGAGGCAGCCTTTTGTCTTATTCAAAGGCCTTACATTTCAAAAACTCTGCTTACCAGGCGCATTTCGCCCAGGGGATCACCATAATAAAATGCTGAGGCCTGGCCTTTGCGTAGTGCACGCATCACCTCAATACCTTTGATGGTGGCGTAAGCCGTCTTCATGGATTTAAATCCCAGCGTGGCGCCGATTATCCGTTTCAGTTTGCCATGATCGCATTCAATCACGTTGTTCCGGTACTTAATCTGTCGGTGTTCAACGTCAGACGGGCACCGGCCTTCGCGTTTGAGCAGAGCAAGCGCGCGACCATAGGCGGGCGCTTTATCCGTGTTGATGAATCGCGGGATCTGCCACTTCTTCACGTTGTTGAGGATTTTACCCAGAAACCGGTATGCAGCTTTGCTGTTACGACGGGAGGAGAGATAAAAATCGACAGTGCGGCCCCGGCTGTCGACGGCCCGGTACAGATACGCCCAGCGGCCATTGACCTTCACGTAGGTTTCATCCATGTGCCACGGGCAAAGATCGGAAGGGTTACGCCAGTACCAGCGCAGCCGTTTTTCCATTTCAGGCGCATAACGCTGAACCCAGCGGTAAATCGTGGAGTGATCGACATTCACTCCGCGTTCAGCCAGCATCTCCTGCAGCTCACGGTAACTGATGCCGTATTTGCAGTACCAGCGTACGGCCCACAGAATGATGTCACGCTGAAAATGCCGGCCTTTGAATGGGTTCATGTGCAGCTCCATCAGCAAAAGGGGATGATAAGTTTATCACCACCGACTATTTGCAACAGTGCCGGGTAAACTGCCGATGTCACGCGTCTGGGGGATGGGCACGTCAGCATCGAGCGATGGTCAGTTTTTCCCGACAGCGCGGCATGGCGAAGCCATGAACATGGTCAATGCCAAATATGGTTCTGTTCCCGGCCTCAAAGCGTATACTCACGTAAGCGACCAGTTCGCGCCATTCGCTTGTCAGTCGATCCCGGCGACCGTGAGCGAGGCACCGTATATTCTCGATGGACTACTGATGAACGAGGTCGGTCGCCATGTTCGCGAACAGTATGCCGATACAGCAGGATTCACCGACCATTTGTTCGGAGCCAGTAGCCTGCTCGGCTACAATCTCGTTCTGCGAATCAGGGATCTGCCATCGAAGCGGTTGTACGTATTTAATCCCGATACGACCCCCAGGGAGTTACGCAAGTTGGTAGGTGGAAAAGCCCGGGAGGATCTTATCGTTGCGAACTGGCCTGATATTTTCCGTTGTGCCGCGACGATGACCGCTGGCAAAATCAGGCCCAGCCAACTCCTGCGCAAGCTCGCTTCTTACCCACGACAAAACAACCTTGCAGTTGCGCTTCGTGAAGTTGGTCGTATTGAACGGACCCTTTTCATTATTGAGTGGATCCTGGATACGGACATGCAGCGGCGTGCTCAGATCGGTCTTAACAAGGGAGAGGCCCACCATGCGCTCAAAAATGCGCTCCGTATCGGGAGGCAGGGGGAAATTCGCGATCGCACGACAGAGGGGCAGCACTACCGAATCGCTGGGCTCAATTTATTGACTGCGGTGATCATTTACTGGAATACCGTCCATCTTGGTCATGCCGTCACGGAGCGGCGGAACGAAGGGTTGGATGTTCCCCCTGAATTTCTTCCCCACATATCCCCATTGGGCTGGGCGCACATTCTACTGACTGGCGAATATCTTTGGCCCAAGGAACCGAAAGCTTAGGGTGTCATTTCGCCCTCAGCCGGAACCGACCCCTACAACGTGGCGCCGGGGACCCGGGTGCTGTTGCTCAGTGAAAGCAATGACCAGCTGCAGCTCGATCCTGTTCTGTGGGGATATTCCCCGCCGTGGTGGCACAAAGCGCCCCTGATTAATGCTCGTGCTGAAACAGCAGCTGAGGGACGTATGTTTCGTCCGCTGTGGGAACGCGGCCGCGCCGTTGTGTTTGCTGACGGGTGGTACGAGTGGGTGCGCCAGGGGAACAATAAACAGCCGTATTTTATTTACCGCAGGGACGGTCAGCCCGTGTTCATGGCTGCCATTGGCGCGCGGCCGTTTGGACTGAGGGATGACGGAGAAGGGTTTGTTATTGTCACGGCAGCAGCGGACAAAGGGCTTCTCGATATCCACGATCGTCGTCCTCTGGTGCTGACGCCGGATGCCGCCCGGGACTGGCTGCGCGAGAGTCTCAGTGGTGACGAGGCGGGCAGGACAGCCAAACAGGGGGCGGTGCCTGCTGAGGCATTCACCTGGCATCCAGTTTCCCCGGCGGTCGGCAACGTGCGGAATCAGGGAGCGTCTCTGACAGAACCTCTCTCCTGATGCTGGCTCCGCCAGCGCCAGGGTTCTGTCTGACCCGGAACTGACCAGAGCCCGATACCCTGTCGGCGGGCTTCGGCTTCCAGCTGAGCGTAGTCAGTCCGGGCCGGTTTTCCGTGGTACCGGTATACCCAGGCCAGCCCTTTGCGGATCTGCGCGGCATTCACATCCGTCGCGCCAAGCCACACGGTGCCCAGCCGCCGCCCGTAGCGATCCGTTTCTTCACCCGTGATGGTTACGTTACGCTGCGCCACCATTGATGTGAGTTCCTGCCTGGACCGCTGGCCAAAGGGCTGGTTCTTTTCCGGCGCATCGATGCCGGCAAGACGAACGCGCGTCAGGCGGTTCCCCGTTTCAAGAACCTCAACGGTATCTCCGTCCAGCACGCGAACGATCCGGCCGCTGATATCTGCGCTGGCCGGGAAGGTCACCACGAGCAGGAGCATGGCACTGAGCTGCCGGATCATGCATACACCTCACCTGCTGTACTGCTGTTCAGTTTTTCATTATCAATGATCTGCAGGGCGTAACTGACATTCAGTCCGGTCATGTTGGTATTCAGCTCTTTCATCATGTCTGCGCTCGTATACCGGGCACTGTCCTTCAGGCCGCCCTGGTAGCCTTTGGAGGTGACAACCTGCAGCTGTTCAGGCGTACGTAACGCGTCCCTCCCCGCGAGCAGGTCTGCTTCAACGGCACGCAGGTACACCGGAGAGGCGGCCACCACAAACCGATCGTCAGGCCTCGACTGCATCAGCGCCCTCAGGGAGGCATACCGTCGTTCCGCAGGCGGGCAAGCCGTCAGGCTTTCCCACAGTCTGCTGTGACTGAACGGCATCGAGGAGAATGTTGCTTCGTACGGGACTACAGCGTCTGATACGTGCAGCAGCCCCAGGCCAGCTGAAATTACCCACAGCTCAGCGCCGGTACGTTTTGCAGCCGCAGCTGCCCTGCTCCAGTGCTGGCCCGTATACAGCTCGCCGGCGGTCATGGAGGGCGATCCGCGACGGGCCTGCGCCAGCCTTTCCAGCCAGAGCCCGTAAGCTCTCTCCACGTCACGTTCATCCGGAAAGACCGCATCACCTGCAGGCACGGTTTTGCGGCGCGTGCAGGTGACTATGAGATGGACGTTGCCTGTGCTCATGACGGCATCCCCGCGCTGTGGTCGTTCCAGACGATCACCGTGGCCAGATGGTCCGCCACCTCCCGCCCCGTGTAGCCGGCCAGGATCGCCAGCGCCCTGGAGCCTGCGTCACGGGAGAGCGGACTCCGGAACCCGAATCCGTCCGTCATCAGGAGCCACTGCAGACGTTCCGTCCAGCGCTCGCCGGGTTTACGGGCCGGCGAAAACACAATCGCCGTCAGCTGTTCGCGGTTGCAGTACAGCTGGCGCTGCTCCAGTTCGTCCAGCAGGCTGTTCAGTTCGCGCCGGTCAAATTCTTCGTCGCTCATCAGCGGCCAGCGGATGCGGCGCCGCTGCAGCTCCTGCGCCTGGTCACCGGTGAACCCCGCGCGGGCCAGCAGGTCGGCCAGCGCGTCCTCCGTGTCTTCCTCGTATGTGGCAGCCGTGAGCGGGAACGCCTCCGGACGGTCGCGCAGGACGTGCAGCAGGCGCGCCGGCGCCGGCAGGTCGCGGAGCGCCCCGCCAGGCATGATCATTGCCATCCTGATCTCCTCATTCAGACCGCTGATCCCCTGCGCCTGCAGCGCGCCTTCCAGCTGGCGTAACCAGGAGGACGTCTGGTCTGCCGGCGCGCTACCGTCCGGTATACCCGCCTCCGGCGTGGTGCTTTCATTAACCTGCACCCGCACCGCAATCCCCGCATCGTGGCAGGCCTGCAGCCAGGCGGCGACCTGCAGGGGATCACCTTCCAGGCGCGTCACCTGCCCGGCCGCGCTCCACAGCTGCAGGCAGGTGGTCCCGTCGAGGCGGATAACGTAGTCGCCCCGGCACGCCAGGTGCCAGCGACCGTCGAGCGCCACCGGGCGGTCGTCAGCTTCCTCTGTCTGGCTGCGCGGGAACAGGGGCAGAACCCGGACCGCCGTTGCGCGCTGCTCCGCCAGGACGCGCGCCTGTTCGTCAGCGAGAAGCGGGGCGGCCAGCGCACGGCCGGCGTCCGTCAGCTCCACGGCCAGCTGCAGGTTCGGGGCGCGCAGGGTGCGCAGCCAGCCCGCGGCTTCCATGCGCCGGCAGGAGGCGCGGAGGTTCGGCCCGTACACCGGGGCGTCCCCGCCCTGCTCCAGCACCCGCTCAATATCCCGCGTGGCCACCGGTCCCGGACGTTTCGCACCGAGGGCGGCCAGCACAATCAGCACCCGCCGCTGAAGTGGTGACGGGCGGCGGCTTTTTTTCTCCGTCACGCCCGGATCTCCCTGAGAGTATGGATCAGCCCCTCAAGGCGCAGCCTGTCAGCGTCAATGCGCTCCATGTCCGGCACGCCCGGGTACCCGCTCATTGCGAGGATAAACCAGAACCGGAGAATGTCTGAGGCCCTGTTCAGCTCCTGGACGTAGTACGGGCCGTCCAGGCGAAGGTCGCATTTCCTGATTTCCTCCTCTGCCTTTTGCGTCAGCAGCTCATAGCTGAGTGAAAACGTCATTTCTTTATCCATCCTGCACGCTCCGTCTGATAATGTCCGGTCAGGTAAAAATCATACCTAGAATGATTTGTTACTGAGTTGGTTAACATCATATCAGATATGAATTTCTGGATTAACGATAAATATCACGCCTGATATGATTTTATGCACTATCTCATGTAATCATATCCCTTGCGTGTTTTCCGCCGCGCAGATCCGAAAAATGATTGTTCCGGATCTGCCTCAGGCGCACGGGCGCGCTGCGGCGCAGAAACACAAGATGTGCCACTCTGTCAGCTGCTGTTTCTTCTATATGTTGTGTTTACCCCCTTCCCCGTGACCCGTCGCGCAGGGGCAGATATTGCCGCTTTGCTTATTTCGTGTGCGTGGTACACTTCCGGAAACTGTTGAATACGCAAAAAATCGGATCACACCGAAACGGCCATCCGGTAATTTAACGACGTGGCTATATGGCTGCTTATTATCAGCCTGAAAATGATGACGGCAGGGGAAAATCCTCAAGCGTGACATTCAGGCGTGTGAGCAGGGAATGATTGCGCATGGTGATTATTTCCATGAGTATCTCTTCAAATGCTTCAGGAGGATCTTTGAATGCAGGTATCGAAATACATAACAGCTGACGCGTTAATTCAGGAACTCCATGATGAAGGACACGATGTCATCTATGAGCGAATTACTGAATATCCGGTTCTGAAAGGGGTCGCCCAGATCCCACCGGCAAAACATTTACTCACTCAGGAAGGATACGTCGTCGGGATCTTCGTTGAACCTATGGGAGGATGGCGCCGGCGTGAAAGCGATGACTGCGTCAGTGATGAACCTGGTATTGAAGACAACCCTTTTAAGGTGAAGCACGATGTTAATGCGTCCCGGAAAATAATCCGACGCCTGTAGGAAGACGCTTTCAGCAAGGCGGGATTTCTCAGTAAAGGAGGGATTATGTGTGATTTATGCAGGGCGGACGGGAATTACTTCCATACGCCGGAATGTGTGTATGGCCAGCTGGTCAGTGAGTACCCCGTGATGTGGCTGCGGGATTCGACCCGGATTGGCGCCTGCTACACCCTCCGTGAACTGCTGTCGCCGGAAGGGATGGTGCTGGCCATACAGAACGCACCTCCCGTGACGGGATGGCGGCTGCGTATGCGGTATAACGAGGCCACAGATGAAGAGATCGACCCGCAGCGCGGGGACTGTATCGAGCTGCCCTCCAGGACGGACGCCCTGCTGGCCTTTGAGTCGTTCCGTGGTAGCGCGGCGTCAGTATGAACGGCGGGATTTTTCATTTACAGAACCATACAGAAGGGTACTGGCATTATGGGAAGCATGAAAGACCAGATGATGGATATTGAATCTGAACGATTTGATAAATGGCTTGCGGAAAATTATCCGGATGTTGTCCCCGGCTCAGAAGAATGGGAACAGGCCGCTAACCTTTATTGCTGGGAACAGGAGTATCTCGCCGATCAGGCTCAGTGGGATCATGAACACGGGCTGTTTGTGGCTTCCCTAAACAATGTTCATCAGCGTTACCTACACGCCATGCAGGAGTTGAAGGGGCTGTATACCCTGCTCGATACAGAGCAGCCTGAACTGGTGTACAGGATGTCTTTCGTCCATGCCGTGACGGTCATGGAGGCGTACCTGATGTACTGCGCCAGGGCTCTGCTGGAAGAGGACTTGCCGCTTACACGGTTCAGGGATGAGTTTTATATGAAGTCCGATAAAATCAAAAATCCGGTAAAACATGCTGCCCGTGACATGGCTCTTTCTCTGTTCCGGCCTGCGGCGCAGAATTTTGTTTCCCGGATGACGTTTCATAACGTAAAAACCATTGAGCGCTATTTCGAGACTGTGCTTCATATACCGCCCGTCTGGCCAACTGAGCCGCTGGGTATCATCGCAGACTGGCGAAACGATCTGGTACACCGCAACGGTGTGGATGAGCATGATGTGCCACGAGTGATATCAGCGCCGCAGCTGCAGAGCGCCCTGCAGAAAGTGTCGGATCTGATAGAGGCTGCAGATCATTCCCTGCGTCTGGAAGTGGACTATTTTGGTAACTCGCGTACAGAAGAAAACCGGGAAATCATTGCGGCAGCACTGCGCATATCCCCGGGCAGAGAATCATCCTGATGACCGGACTCGTAACCCTGGGAGGGTATTCGGCCACAGGTACTCAGTTACCAGTTTCTATCGACTATCCGGCGGCGCTGGCCCTGCGTCAGATGGCACTGGTTCAGGACGAACTGCCGAAATACCTGCTGGCCCCGGAAGTGAGTGCCCTGCTCCACTATGTGCCCGACCTTCACCGCAAGATGCTTCTTGCTACCCTGTGGAACACCGGCGCCCGTATTAACGAAGCACTGGCCCTGACCCGGAGTGATTTTTCCCTGGCACCGCCCTACCCGTTCGTGCAGCTGGCCACACTCAAACAAAGGGCTGAAAAAGCCGCCAGAACGGCTGGCCGTGCGCCCGTCGGCAGTCAGACTCACCGGCTGGTACCGCTTTCTGATGCGAACTATGTCGGTCAACTGGAGATGATGGTGGCCACGCTGAAAATTCCTCTTGAACGACGTAATAAGCGAAGCGGCAGAACCGAGAAGGCACGCATCTGGGAGATCACCGACCGGACGGTTCGCACCTGGCTCAGCGAAGCAGTTGAAGCCGCAGCGGCCGACGGGGTGACGTTCTCCGTGCCGGTGACCCCGCACACGTTCCGTCATTCCTACGCGATGCACATGCTGTATGCCGGTATACCACTGAAGGTGCTGCAGAGTTTGATGGGGCATAAGAGCATCAGTTCGACTGAGGTGTATACGAAGGTGTTTGCGCTCGATGTCGCGGCACGGCACCGGGTGCAGTTCCAGATGCCGGGCGATGAGGCGGTAGCGTTGCTAAAAAATAGATGATTAAGATAGCAAGATAGTAATTTATTATCTTGCTATCTTAATGGGTTATTAAGTTATTAAGTTATTAAGTTATTAAGTTATTAAGTTATTAAGTTATTATTTTAATCTAGATTTTTCAATGAGTTGAGATATTTCTTCTCGCGATAAATTTTCTAACGCCATCACTGCAGCTCTAACTACATCTGATCTATTGACTCTCCTGTTCCCTGATAACATCTCTTCCCTTATGACATTATCAATTGAGCTAAGATTCTCTTCAGCAAGAGAGATGCTGACTGGTTTTGCTTTACTAGTCGCAGGTTTATTACTTGGTTCGTCAAGATTTTTTGCAGTAAGGCCAGCTGAACCTCCGTTTATAAACGAAGCTTCATCCTTTGGCGGCGTATGTGCTCTATTTCTCACAGAATGATCTCCTTAACCAGAGCTTCAATTTCTTCTTGGGCTTTGATGTTCTGTGTTTCAAAAATAGTCATTGATTCGGCCCAGGCATCCCTGTGAGCTTTTCTGTCACATACGCGAGCATTAGACAGATTCATTTCCGGAAAGTCTTTGAGAACATCCGCCGCCTGATTAGCTTCATTAACGAACATGTTAGTTGGTGTCATATTCAACACTAAATACCCACGTACAGACTCGTTGAAATCTTTAGCAGCAGTAAAAACAGAGCATGTATGAGGTACAACATCCAAATCCATTTGGGACGGTCGTAAAGGGGAAATAAACACATCTGCAGCCATTAATCCACTTCGCATCTCTGCACTGTCACGGCCAGCACAATCGGCGATTACAAAGTCATAAGACTTTTCATGCTCTTTAAGCATGGCTTTGATGTTGCCGGACGCTCCAGTCACAGGCATATGAGGCAAGTTCTCTGGTCGATTGTTATACCAGGTTAGCACTGATTTTTGATCGTCGGCATCTACAATGAGAACTCGCTTTCCTAATGCCATAAGATATGCAGCGATGGAAACTGCGAGCGTACTTTTACCTACTCCACCTTTTTGACTACCAAGAACAATGATCATATTCCGCACACCTTGTTTGTTATCTTATTAAGATAATAGGATAACAAGCATTAATTTTCAATATGCGCCTGAGTTGATATTTTGTTATCATATTAACTTAATATGTTAACAATTACATTAAATTCAATGCATTAAAATACAATATTATTATCTTACGATCTTAACAAGATATTACGATAACAAAATATTATCTTGTTATCGTAATCGCACTTTTGAGTGAAGGAGTAAAGCAATGGACCTGGTGTGGAAAAAAAATCCAAGGGGAAGGCTTGAAAGGAAACTGAATCTGGCAGAGAGAGAGGCATTGCTGCATGTGTTCAGCAACGGTCGAAAACCCGCTCAGGCTGATTTACGTATAGCAAATTCTGTGCTTGAAGAAATGGACCGCCGTAAGTTGTGGTTAAAATGCGATTGCGTCGAACATGACCCGAACATTGAAGGTCCTTTTAACTGCGAGGTTAACGTTGCCAGGTTACGCCACGTCAAGACGACAAGACAGCATGATGAACAGTGCCCTTTGTTCAGGCTAAAGAAAAGTAAGGATGCTGATAACACTATCACAGAAGGAAAAACCAGCCCACTAAATCCGGTTGGCGGGAATGACTGGTTACCTGACAAGAAGAAAGACACCAAAATCACCGCTGTGGAAGGGCCGGTAGTGCTCCGTAAGCGTCGACGCAAAACTCTTAAACCCATTCCGGCTCTGGGCCGAAAATTGCTGACTCTCATTCAGGCAGCTGGCCTGAACCAACTTGAACTAGTACCTGAATACAAAAGTCCGGGGTTAGTCGGTTCGGTCAAAAGAATAAAAGAAGTTCTGGATGAACATACAATGGGCAACGGAACACAGCTTAATATGCTGTTCAGTTGCGCACCCTGGCTGTCCCTCGAACGGATTAACGACATGCTGACTCAGCTGGAAGTCTCACTGCAGACTGATAGCAGTGATAAGGAGGCATGCGTGTATATCATTGGTATTGCGACCGATGCCAATCGGGAAGAAGTAACCTTTAGCGTTCGGAGTAATACTTTTATCCATAGGCCTGAAGCCCGAGTCAGTATCAATGGAGAAAGCACCTACAACACTGGCAGTCGGGCCCCATACTGGGCAATTCTGGAATACCGCAGAGGTAGGGATGGCAAGGTTTACTGCCATGAGGGCTATGCGCATGCTGCGTATACGCTTGATAATCCTGTGCCTGTGGATAGCAACAAAGAACGCGACACACTGAAGGTAATAATAAACGCCAGCAGCTATGCTGGCCGTCAGGAAAATCATCCGGATGCTATCAGCCTCAGCAAGCCACTTTTCACGTCTAAAAGCACTAAAAATGGGGTGGAGGAGGTCATTCATCCTGACTTCATACTGAATGTGGTTCCGAGCAAAGAAAACATAGTTACCACTTTCATCATCGAAACAATGGGCTCTGAATCCGAGGAGTATGTCGAGCGTAAACTGCAAACACATAGCTGGATGGAGCAGGAAGGTGTGCTCTTAACTGATCCTCCGGGTTGGCCAGAACCTTTAGACAGGACATTTAACAGCTTCCTGCTCAAACACATCTTTAGTGCAGGGAAAATGCACAAATAGTTCAGGCAGCGGTTTTGAATTCAAATAGTGACAATGCACCCTCAGCCAGAAGTGGAAAGGACGCACTTAAGTGTGACAAACGACACTCAGGGCTGAGGGGAGATGTGACAAGCTGCACTGAACTAAATGTGACAAATTGCCCTCATTAAGTGTATTTAAAGCACAAAATTGGAACCATGTAGTTCCAGAAAACCAGTCAGGGCAAAGGAAGACAAACTGTTATGTGACAAATCACCCTGAGAGCTTTAACTCTAGTGTGACAAACCACCCTGCTAATTGTGACAAATCACCCTCAAAACTCACTCAGGTGTAATCGACATTATGTCGCTGAAAGAAAAGACTATATGAGTCGTCTGGCGTCCTTTCTTTTTCTCTATATAAGACAGGCGCATTGGCGTTCTGCTGTTAATCTCATCGACACTCGCCTGCAGGAACCTACGGCGAAAGTCCGGCATACGCTGATAACTTTGCGGAAGCTGATAGCGCTCCATGATCCAGTCTATTTTCAGGGATACCACGCCAGAGCCATCCGGCTTACGGTACTGGCATAGTGACTCGTACAGGCGCATGGCATAGGGATTGGTGATCTCTTTCGTTTCACTTAGTCGGAACTGTGTGAAACGGTTCTGAAGGCCAATAAAGAAAGGAATGAGGTACGGGTTAATATGAACGCTGTAGAGCCCTCTGGAGGGACTATGGGCACGTTTGATGAACCAGGGAAAGGACTCATAACCTTTTTCTTCCCCGGCATCCTCTTCAGGCCGATAAAAGACCACTTCTTTACCCGCGAATCCCTTGAGAGCCTGACGGATATCTTTGCTTGCCTCGGCGGAGGTCAACCCGAAGGTTTCCGCATACTTGGCGACCTGAATTTCACATATACCGTCATGCTCCTGCAGCGTACCGTCAGATTTTCTGATCTGGTCCACAAAGAGATAAAGCATACGCTTTTGATCGCGAGATAGACTGTATGCCGCCTCAGTCAGTTCGTTTGACTGGACAATTCGCGGGCTATTCTTACGTTTTTTATGGTTGATAACCGCAACTTCCGTCATGACAGGTCCGTGTAAAGTGTGACAGGAATTTAGATTGTCACACTAATTGAAAAAGAGTCAACAGGTTGGGATAACTTTGTGGAATACAACAAATCATGAGGGCAATTTGTCACAGGGTTAAGGGCAATCTGTCACACTTTAAGATGGAGATTGAGGGTGATTTGTCACACTGAAAGGGCAGATTGTCACACAGATCCTTCTCAAACCCGCATGAATAAAGGGCTGAGAGGTGTTCTAAAAAGGTAAACCTAACAACCCTTTAAAAAGATCTTATAAAAATATGCCCGTGGATAAGTGGATAAACAGAGTGGGGTATCCATTAAACACCGAGCGTAAGCAGAATTTGTCCGTGCAGTTCCCTGGTGCTTCCTCGCTCACTCGCGGGCTTCGCCCTGTCGTTCGGCTGCGGCGAGCACTACTGGCTCTCTCTGAAAGGCGAAATTTAACCGATCCTCGCTATGGGGATATCTTTCCAGCGGGTGGTGTACGCAGGGGAGAGCATATCGCGTTTCATCTGCCATGCAGGCGCAATACCTCGTCCTGCAAACCAGACCTGTCCCAGCCCGGAATGATTAATGCCATCGAGAACCTTCATCAGCTCAGCGCTGTGAGGACGTGGAGGACGTTCGTCGAACAGCTGCAGCTGCGAAACGCCGGAGCCGGTGAAGTCATTCAGCATCACACCGGCTTTGGCATACCGGTGCCCATCCTTCCAGATACGCTCCAGAGCCGTTGTGGCGGCCGCAATGATGTCCCGGGTGTCCTGAGTGGGGGTAAGCAGTTTCTCCGTGGCCACGTTGCCATAGTAAGGCTCTTTAACGGCGAACGGAGACGTTTTGATGAATACGGAAATATGCCGGCAGTACTGGCGCTCTTTACGCAGCTTTTCTGAGGCCCGCTCTGCGTACTGACAGACAGCCTGGCGGAGCGAATCGTACTCCGTGATTTTCTCTCCAAAGCTGCGGCTGCAGACGATCTGCTGTTTCGTCGGTGGTGCTTCCTCAAGCGACATGCAGCTTTCCCCGTTCAGTTCGCGTACTGTTCGCTCGAGAACGACGGAGAAATTTTTGCGGATGAAGGCCGGGTTCGTCAGGGCCAGGTCGAGCGCGGTCTTAATGCCCAGAACATTGAGCTTGCGTGCAATACGGTTTCCCACGCCCCAGATCTCTTCGACCGGCTGCAGTGAAAGCAGTTTCCGCGTTCGCTGAGGATTACCCTGAGTCAGGGCGAGCACACCACGAAACTGTTTCCACTCCTTTGAGGCCCATTGTGCTGATTTTGCAAGGGTTTTTGTTGGAGCAGTCCCCACTCCGATGGTCAGACGGGTACAGTCATATACGTGCTGGCGCAGCTGCCGGCCGAAGTCCTCCAGAGCCATGCAGTGCTCCACGCCGGTCAGGTCGAGGAACATCTCGTCAATCGAATACTGTTCCACCCTGGGCGCCAGCTCCTCCAGACAGCTCATCACGCGCGCCGACATCGAAGCGTAAAGCTCATAATTGCTTGAAAAACAGTATATTTTTTCCGGGTAAAGCTCGTTCTTTATCTGGAACCACGGGGTGCCCATTTTTATCCAGGGCTTCGCCTCGGCGCTGCGTGCGATCACATTTCCGTCGTTGTTGCTCAGGACGACGATCGGCTTTCCTTTCAAATCCGGGCGGAAAACGCGTTCGCAGCTGGCATAAAAGCTGTTCACATCGGCCAGGGCAAACATCAGTACATCTCCCTCGGGCGGTGGATGATGTGCGTGACGACGCCAAAGATATCCAGATCGTCCGGGTCGGGATAAATCGGCGACCAGGCGGCGTTCATGGGCTGCAGCGTCAGTCGTGGCGTCAGCAGCAGCCGTTTGACAGTAAACTCCCCCTGCACGCTGGCCACAACAATATCGCCATGCCGGGGCTTCTCGGCACAGTCCACAACCAGCAGATCGCCATTGTACAGGCTGCCGTCGGCCATGCTGTCTCCGCTGGCGCGAAGGTAGTAAGTCGCGCTCGGATGCCGTATGCAGTAATCATGGAGATCCAGATCGGATTCGACATAGTCAGCTGCAGGGCTGGGAAAACCGCAGCTGGCCAGGTCTGCAAACAACGGATGGGCCTGTGGCGAGAGTTCTTTCCCGGTGCTGAAAAGCTGCAGTTTCATCTTTCCTCCTGACGTCTAAATATACTGGTTATGCATACAGTATATTTAACAGCGTGAGGATAATCCAGATCGCCTGCGCCATGAACAGAGTGAGTAACCTAAGCTACTCAAAATGTTCAGTAATATCATTTTGATTATTTTGTATTTCTCATTATGAGAAATAAGGCTTTTATTTTTCCATTTTGCTCTTATAATATGTATCAAATTGAGTGTAATTGACGGAGCATAATGGTGAATATTTACTGCGATGATGGTTCAACTAATGTTAAGCTGGCATGGTTTGAAGGAAACGAGCTGCAGACCCGGGTTTCTGCTAACTCCTTCCGGCATGGCTGGAAAGTGGCGGAATTCAGTGCTGCAACGTTCAACTATGAGGTGGGCACGCTGAAATATACCTGGGACAGCGTCAGCCGGGATGCCATCCCGACAACAAACGTGGAATATCAGTACGGTGATCTCAACCTGCTGGCCGTGCATCATGCCCTGCTGAACAGCGGACTTGAGCCGCAGCCGGTGAGCCTGACCGTGACGCTGCCCCTGAGCGAGTATTATGACGGGGACTGCCAGCGGAACGAGGAGAACATCCGACGCAAACGGGAAAACCTGATGCGTAAACTGGTGCTGAATAAGGGCAGGGCTTTTACCGTAACGAACGTGACGGTGATGCCGGAATCACTGCCGGCGGCGTTCTCCCGTCTCGCGGAGCTGAAGCCCGGTCCCGCAGAGACCACCCTGATTATCGATCTCGGCGGAACCACGCTCGATGCCGGCGTGATTGTCGGACAGTTTGACGATATCAGTGCGGTACACGGCAATCCGTCTGTCGGCGTGTCGCAGGTCACCCGCGCAGCTGCAGGCGCGCTGCGGGCTGCAGACAGCGAAACCAGCGCGCTTATTGCTGACACGGTCATCCGCAACCGCAACGATCGTCAGTATCTGCAGCGTGTGATCAACGATGCCGGAAAAATCGACGATGTTCTGAACAAAATTACAGAGGCAATCACTTCCCTGGGCGCGCGCGTCACCAGTGAGCTGACGGCCTTCAGGAACGTTAACCGGGTATTCCTGGTCGGGGGAGGGGCATCCCTCATTGAAGAGGCTATCCGTCAGGCCTGGCCTCTGGCTCCTGACCGTATCGAGGTTATCGGCGATCCGCAGCTGGCACTGGCCAGAGAGATTGCCCTTTACAATAAAGAGGACTAAACGTGCCGGACGGCCAGTATTCTTTCTATCTGCACAGCGACGATCGCACCGACATCGCGGCGATGGCGACCATCAGCACCATCTCACAGCCCCTGCGCGGTGACTTCATCCGGACCGCCGCCACCGCCGGGGCGGTGATGTACCAGACGGATGCCCGTTTACCGGCGCTGATCCCGGTGTTCTTTGACGGGCATCTGAGCGCCATCCGGCTTTGTGCCGTGATGGCGCTGGTCTCCGGCACCTGGTCTTCACTCTCAGGACTTCCTGATGAGCCTGACGGTGGCGTGGCGGCTCTGGCCATGTCACCGGATACTGAATACCAGCGCCGGCGTTACACCCTGACGCTTCTGGATGACCGGAGCAGTGAGCGGGTTGAACGTGTGCTGACGGGGGTGTCATCCCGCCTGCGCGGAGAGCTGCTGAGAAACCTGATTATCACCGGTCTGGCCCTGCATACGACCGCGCCGGAGCTGCCGCGTCTGCTGGCCAGCATGCCGGTACCGCCCGGCACGGTCAGCGAGCTGCAGGTTCTGGTCCAGCAGATGGCCGGTACGGCTGGCGTGAGTCAGGCTGCAGTACCGGAGAAACCAGCAGAGCCTGCTGCACCGGTAACCGGTGATGCGACCAGGATAAAGAAAAATATGCGCCGGGCATTCGGAGACTAAAACATGTCAGTGATTAAACAAAAGGCAGAGCAGTGCATTCATAACTTTCTGCGTGCCCGGAACGTGCCTGAATCTCAGTGGCCGGATCTGGTCAAAAAGACCGGCAGGGGAATGATACTGGCAGGCGTGGCCGTTGTGGTTCCCGGCGTTCTTGTTGATAACATCTCCCTGCCGGTGACAATCGCGATGCAGGTCTGCTATGCCTCACTGATCGGCCTCGGGGTTCTCCTGGCGTTTGACGAGAAAAAACCAAAGGGGCGGGGATGAATATGAACATTAACCTGAAGGAAACAGTATGCAGCTTGAAGAACTGACAGGAGACGAACGTACGCTGGTCGTTGTGGCACTGCAGGCGTTGTTCCGCGAGAGATTAACCGCATCAAATGCCGTCTTTACGGTATGTAGCCTGTCCGGAAAAGAGCAGCCGCCTGAGGATATTTTTGGACTGCGTGAAGTAGAGGATGCGCTGAGACGTATTGGTGCTGCTCCTGCGCGTTAAATCCGGCCCCGTACACTTCAGAAAAAAACGGCAGGGTGACATCTCATCCCTGCCGTCAAAACTAAACGCTTAATTTTTCGGCGATTATAATGTATTGTTTTGTGATGTAAATCACATTTTAATTTTATGTGAAATTATCTCGCCCTGTTTAACGTTGTCCCGGAAGATAGGCCGCCGTGCCTTCACGCTAACCCGGCCGCTTCAGCCGCCAGGGAAGCTGTCGCCTCCGTCCTCACCCGTTCGCGCCCTTCACGGGCTGAATGCACCGTGCAGGGCTTGCGCTGCGGCTTCGGCGTCGCCCTGGCGTCCTCCGCTTTTCGCCGGGTTTTTGTGGCGGCACGGCGCAAGAGGGTGCCGGATGCTGAGGACACAACCATGTTCAGACTGACCTGTATTGAACTCGATAACGGCGAGTTTGCCGTCTATATCAATCACCATTACCTGTGGAGTGAAGATGCCAGCGGAGAGCGACTTTCTCTGGGGGAGGTTCTGGAGCAGCTCTCCCGGCTGCCGGGTGTGGAATTACTGACCCTGCTGGAACCCGTACCGGACGACGATGACTGGTGCTGGAACGACATCGCTGATCGCGTCCTGCCGTCGCGTCCTGCATGTCGTGATGATGTGACGGTGGCAGGGCTCATCGCCAGGCTGAAGCAGTACCCACCGGATGCACTGTGTATGGGGACGTTCTGGCTGGAAGATGATTTTCTGTCCCTCGATGGCAGTCTGTCGGAGGAGGAAATTGCAGAAGCCATGCGTATCTGCGACCACAGCCACGATGCAGGCATCGGTTTTAACTGGGACACGCTGCAGTTTGCCATCGACAGGGTGAAGGGGGGTTGACGTAAAAAAACAGGACGCCTTCCGGGAAAAGAGCGTCCTCAAATGTGTCAAATTCGTTGTAAGTGAAAACCCATCAGATGTTTTCGACACAGATGATTGCACAATCACTTCTCACTTTCACCTGCCATATATCCTACTCAAAAAAAAGACGTCTCCGGTCGGGGACGTCCTGAAATCAAAGGCACACATGTAAGATAACGGCGCGGATCCATTATCAGTGTGTATTCTGCCATACCCTGCCTGACTCATCAGCTACCAGAACCGGTAACAAAGGATGTCGGTTCCCTCCGCCTTATTGCCGCCAGCCGGCGGCGTGTTCAACGCCGTGCCTTCACGCTAACCCGGCCGCTGCGGCCGCAAGGGAAGCTCATCGCCGTTCTCCTCACCCGTTCGCACCCTTCACGGTGCATTCAGCCCGTGAAGGGCTTGCGCTGCGGCTTGCGGGAACGCCCCAGCGTCCTCCGCTCAGAGCCGGGTTTTTGTGGCGGCACGGCCCAAGAGGGTGCCGCATATCAGAGAGGAGTGTGTCTATGTCCCGTTATATTCTGGGTGACTGCGTGCAGGTGATGTCCCGTTTCCCGGCGCGAGCCGTCGATTTTATTCTTACCGATCCCCCGTATCTGGTTGGCTATAAGGACCGTACCGGCCGTACCCTGGCCGGGGACAACTCTGCCGAATGGCTCCAGCCCGCCTGTCATGAAATGTACCGCGTGCTGAAAAACGACAGCCTGATGGTGAGCTTCTATGCCTGGAACCGCGCGGATCTGTTTCTGAATGCGTGGAAAGCGGCCGGTTTCCGGGTGGTTGGCCATATCGTCTTTGCCAAGTCCTACGCCTCAAAATCGACGTTCGTGGGTTACACCCATGAGAGCGCCTACCTGCTGGCGAAGGGGAGGCCGCAAACCCCGGACCGTCCTATCCCGGACGTGATCCCCTGGAAATACACGGGCAACCGACACCACCCGACGGAGAAGCCGGTGCAGAGCCTGCGACCGCTGATTGAATCGCTCACGCGTCCGGGGGCCATAGTCCTTGACCCGTTCGCCGGCAGCGGCTCCACCTGCGTGGCCGCCGCCGAAGCCAGCCGCCGCTATATCGGGATCGAGATGCTTGAGGAGTACCACGCCGCCGGCGTCCGCCGTCTGGCACAGGTTGAACGGGCGAGAAGGATGCCGGCGGCCAATGACGGCGCGTTTTACCCTGACTGGCCGGAGGCAGCATGAATTACCCGGGCCTTGAACACCTGCGCGCGGATGTGGCCGCGCTCAGCAATGCCATGTGTGATGTGCGGATGCTGCTGAACCGCCTCGAATCGCAGCACCGGCACGACGCGGCAACGCTTACTGAACGTATGGCAGCGCAGACCCTGCGCCGGATCAACACCCTGCTTCTGGAAGCCTACCGCGAAGCCCTGGTGCTGGACGAGACCTTTCAGGACTGACTGACCCTGCCGGGCGGAGGCCCGGCCTGTAACCCCTTACAAGAGAGAAAAAACAATGTACGGAACCCGCGAAGAACTTTGTGTACAGCTTGAAAACATGTTCACGTTTGACGAACCCCTGGTCCTGCTGGTCTGGACGGAAGATGGGATTAGCGTGGCCTGCCGTGAAGCCCAGCCAGAACCGGACGGGGCTGAAATCCGGGAGGTGATGAAGGCGCTCGGCGAAATGAAAATGACGCAATACCGCCAGGAGGGGGTAAATAATCAGACTGTCAGCGAGCTTCTGACCCGCCAGCGCGAAGCGGCAAACCGTGAGGTTAGTGTACCGGCGGTACTTCTGTCCCGCATCCTGCGCAACTATGAATGCGAGCTGGAAAACCGGATCGGTATGGCCTGGGAAGCCGGGCGGCAGGAGCCGGAATCCGTCAGAAATGAGCTGAATAACGTTCGCGCCCTACAGGAGGTGCTGGCCGCCTGAGAGAACGCCGGGGTAACGCCCCGGCAACCGGTGGCCATCCACAGCGAATAAGGACGTCAGTGCCTTCCGCTTTTATCCGACGCCGCCCGCCTGGCCACGTCGGGACAATGAAACTCCCCAGAAGCTCCGTGCGGTGACGGCATGCGCCGTGACTTCACTGTAGCCCGGCCGCATCGACCACAAGGGTTCGCTGACGCCTCCGTCCTCACCCGTTCGCACCCTTCACGGTGCATTCAGCCCGTGAAGGCTTTGCGCTGCGGCTTGCGGCGTCGCCCCTGCGTCTTCCGCTTTTCGCCGGTCTGTCGTGTCGTCACGGCGATGCCGGAACCGAGAATATGTTAACCGTGGAGGATCTATGAACCAGACCGTGACCTGTGATGCTGTTCGTCTTGAGGGTGCGCAGCGCCTGACTTTCCTGCCTGATTTGTTTGGCGGCGATTTTATGACGTCCGAGGCGTCCGTGTACGCCTACGCCTGGCGCTACTGCCCCGAGTATCAGGGGGGATTCTGGCAGTTTTACCGGCTGCCGGACGGGGGCGGATTTATGGCGCCTGACGTGGAGAGCCTGACCCTGTGCAATCCGGATAACTGGTTTGAGCAGACTGTCAGCGGGGAAGTGGCGGGGATCATCCTCACGGCGCTGGTACTGAATCACCGGAGCTGGCACCACAGCAACCATGACCATGAGGAGCTGTGCCGCCACTTCTGTCGCCGTTATGAGCAGCTTATGGCATTTGCTGATACCCACCCTGAAAGCGCCACGATCTGGCGTGCCCTTGACTGACTGACCATGGGCGGCGATGCCGCCCGACTAAAGGAGAAAAACATGATTGGTACAGCAAAAGAGATCGCCATCGAAATGCTGCGTGATGACGATAATGACGGCGAGAAATTTGTATTCGCCAGCTGGAGCCGGAACGATATTCGCGGTCTCTGCATTGACTGGGATCTCAGTGATGAAGAGATCGACGTGGTGATGGAAAGACTGGAGGCAGAGCTGTATCCCTCCGGGTGTGTCCCTCTCATCTACAACATTGTTGAGGTGATGGTGGAAGAAAAACGGAAACACCGTAATGTCACCATTCCGGCTGCGGCGCTTGCGGTGGTGATGCAGCTTGCAGGGAAGGAAATGGAGCGTATCGCCGTATGCGCTGAGGATGGCGGCGGATCGGCAGAAGAAACCCTGAAAGAAGAAAATGACGTCATGTTGAGCCTGCGCGCTGCGCTCGAGGCCTGACTGAGAAGCCGGAGGCATTGCCTCCGGAAACTGAAAAAAGGAGAACACCATGCAACTGTCACCGGAAACCCGCAGCATCCTGCGCCAGTATAAAACGCTCATCAACGAGCGACGTCGCGAATCCGGACTCAGCCCCGTAACCACAGCGAAAGTGCTGGATGAGATCTGCGAATCGGCTACCCGCCAGTGTGCCGTCTATCTTTGCGGCCACTTCATTCTCCAGGGCGGTCAGGGGGATGGAAAGTAAATAATCCGGGCGGGGCATAGGCGCCGCCTGTTCGCGCGCGAAAACCCAGTCATCCCTTCGGGCTGACGGGGCGGCAAGGCCAGCGCCTGCGGCGCTGCCCCCTCCCGCCCCTGGTGTAAGTCAGGAGAAATGCAGAGGAATGGCATTGTGGGGGCAAATTGTCACGGATACGGTCCTGCGTGGCGTGGCGTGGCGTGGCGTGGCGTGGAGGCTCTGAAACCCGATCAGCAAATTCTCTGAAAACACCAGAATCCCACTTCTGGCCCCCTTCGGCTCCCGGCCAGCGCTGCTGTCCGGTCGTCGAGCCCCACTCCGCCAGGGCGGCTGCTGACGCACCCGCCGGGCTCCGCCGAACCCCTACGGGTTTCGGGCTAACGCTAGGGTCTGATGGCGAAGGTCAAAAGCTGCGGCTTCTCCGGCCGTGCCGTCCGGAACGCCTTCACCGCGCCGGCTGATGCCGTCGCTTTAATGGCGCCACGCCGTTCCGACGTGTCGGGTGTGTGCATCCTGTTCCCCCGGTGAGGCCATCCCCCGTGCGTCCTCACGCGGAGGGCTATTCGTAGCACCGTCTGGTCGTCATCCGAAGGGTGAAATGCACTCCGCCAAAAGTTTTTGCGGGACGCAAAAACTTTTGTCTCCGCCCTTCTCCTGCCGCCCGGCCGTAGCTACTCGGCCCTTGCCGCGAGAGAACTCACCAGGGAGATGGACAACCATCACCACAGGAGAAAACCAGGATGCACACACGAAACGTCAACGTCAAAACCGCCGCTCAAGAATCTTCCAGGAAGATGGGGGAAGAACAAAACCCTGTTTCTGTCGCACGGGAGTGGGTGGCTCAGGCCACTTCGCTGAAGGCGGGGGTCACCGTCACCTTGTCCGACGTATCCCGATACGGCGACGTGCAGGTGGAGATCCGCACCAACGGAACGCTTAACTGGCGCGCCTGGTCGTTTGAACCGGATTTTCTTTTTGAACTGAAACGCAATCTGCAATACGTGCAGCTTTAACCGGAGGCCGGATGTCCGGCCTTAACCCAGAGAAGGAGGAAACATGCAGAACCTTAACACCCGTCCGGCGACCCGTAAGGTCGGGCAGAGCACCGAAATCGTGAAGCTGCTGCGCATTCAGGCCAGCGACACCCACGTGGTCGAGTTTGACAACGTGGACACCCGATTTAATGACTGCAACAACTGGCAGGTGATGGCAGGAGGCAAACGAGTCCTGTTCAGCAACCGCATGTATGAGCGTTTTTCAGATGTGAAATCGGGGATCGTGGCAACGATCAACGTGTGTGAAAACAGCGGCAGCGTAACGGATAAAGCGATGCTGGAAGGGGCAAAAGTCATGATGCAGCTTCTTGATGGCTATCCGTCCTTTGGAGCACTGGCAGCACACCCGAAACGCATTACCGGTTAACCGAGTGCCGTGACCGGATCGCACTCCGGCCACGGCTAACCACAACTATCACTGAGAGGTAAAAATCATGGTCGCCACCAATACTACGGCAAAAAAACCAGCCAAGACCACCCGTCAGACTAAATCTACGGAAAAAATCGCGCAGTCTACCGAGCAGAAGCTCGTCCAGCTGCTTGCTGATACGCCCGTACAAATCTTCCCGTACTCCCGCCTGTCACACACTGGCTTAAACACGCGCATCATTCCGCATACCGATCAGGAAGTGGAAGAGATGGCAGACAGCATTCAGGCAATGGGCATCCTGCAAAACCTGATCGGTGCAGAACTGCCGGACGGTACGATCGGCATTGTCGGCGGGGAAGGTCGCCGCAGAGGCACAGGCATTCTGGTGATGCGCGGTGTGCTCGATGCAGACACGCCGTTTGTTCCGGTGAAAGTCCTGCCCGTGGAGATGGCTGTGGCGGCCTCGATGATCGAGAACGGTCGACGTAAAAACATGCATCCCGCCGAGCAGATTATCGGTTTTCGTACCCTTCAGCAGGAAGGTAAAACGGCTTCTCAGATCGGCGCACTGATGGGCTATCACCCGCGCCACGTTCAGCGCTGCCTGAAGCTGGCGAATCTTGCCTCGTCCCTGCTGGATGCGCTGGCGCGGGATGAAATCTCCCTTGAACAGTGTGAAGTCCTGACACTTGCTGATACCCATGAGCGTCAGGAGCAGGTCTGGAAAGAGGCTGTTGTACAGTGGCGCGATCCTGCCGTACAGACCCTGCGCAAAATGGTGACCGACGACAAGATGGCCATCAGTCACCCGATGTTTGAGTATGTGGGCGAGGAAGCCTATACCGCCGCTGGCGGTACGCTGACCGCAGACCTGTTCAGCGACAAGGACAGCACCTTTGCCGATGCGGCGCTGGTGAAATCTCTGCTGGCTGGCAAGCTCACCGTGCTCGCCGCCCGCGTTAAGCAGGAGCAGGGCTGGGGCTGGGCTGAGTATCGTATGACGGAACTAAGCTTCAGTGGTGAGGACGGTGAACTTTACCGTTTTGCCATGCCGAAAGCTGTCCTGACGGAAGAAGAACAGAAGCGCGTCAGCGAGCTGGAAGAACAAAGGGACGCCACTGAAACCTGCGATGACGAATACGAGCTTCAGCAGCAGATCGATGACATTTACTGCGAGGCAGAGTATCGCGAAGCCACGCCGGAATTTCGCGCCGCGCACGGAATCTGGGTGTCATGGGACGGTAGCAATTTTCAGGTTCAGCCTGGTATCCGCAAGCTGACCGACGAAGACCGGGCAGAAGAAGAACAGGCGCGTCAGGAACGTGAAAAGAACGTTATCAGATACACCACGCCTGACATTCCCGCTGACGCCTATCCGGCAACGCTGGTTAAGGCCATGTCGGCGGAGCGCACTCTTGCCGTTCAGGCGGAACTGGCGGGTCGACCTGATGTATCGGTGGCGCTCCTGACGTGGACGCTGTGTCTTGCGCTCTTTGACCGCACCCACGGCAAGCGCAGCGAACCGCTGAAAGCCTATGTGACCTCGAATCAGTATCACCTTGCATCACTGGCTCCATCCGGTGAAGAAGGGAAGGCGCTGACGGCGCTCATTGCACAGAAAAAAGCGCTTCAGGCAACGCTGCCCGAAAACTGGCATCTCGATTTCACCTGGCTGCTGTCATGGTCAGCCGAGCAGGTGAACACACTGCTGGGATTCTGTGCAGTGCACGGTATCAACGGCATTCAGGAACGCCTGTATAACCGCACGGACACCAGTGAACTGGACGCGCTGGAAGCGGCGCTGGACTTTGACCTGCGCAAGTGGTGGCAACCGGGGGCAGAGAGCTACTTCGGCAAGCTTACCATCGCCCAGATCGGCAAGGCCTACGAAGAAGCCGGACTGAGTGCCCGCGCCGGAGAGATTGTGAAGCTCAAGCGCCGCGATGCGGCAAAGGCCGCCGAACAGGATCTGAATGCTCAGGGCTGGCTGCCTGACTGGATGGTGCGCCCTGCGCCAGCCGCTGAGGCTGAAGAAGCCACTGAATCCGACGCTGATACCACTGACCACGCTGCTTAATACCGGAGGCCGCCGCCTTCGGGCGGCGGAAAAAGACATGACCATGCAATATGACCTGAACCGAATCAACACCCTGACCGCCACAGACCTGGAGTTTATCCGTCAGCAGGGCGAGGACGCGCGCCGCGCCCTCAGCGATGCCGTGACCGGCCTTCTGTCGACACCTGAAGGATGGTGCGTCTGTGCCGAGTTCCGCACCGAGTTCGGTGGCTTCTTCCCCGTCCAGTGCCGCTTCAGCGCGGAAGGCAGCGATGACTGGCATCTGTGCGTGTGCAGCCCCGGCGAAGTCTCGCCTTACTGGCTTCTGGTGCTGCTCTCCTCCGGCGGTGAAGTGGTGCGTACCCTTTACCAGAGCGACACGCTCCAGCCTGACCGGATAAACCAGCTTATCGCGCAGCTGGCAGGTATGCGCCGCTTTAACTGCACAGCCAGCACTGTGGTGAACCTGATGAGCGTGGGGGTGACAGCATGATCCCGTCCTCACACGCGCTCGTTTCCCTGAAGCCTGCCCGTCAGGCTGCAATTCAGGCTATCAGCCATGTTGAGTCTGCCCGCGAACGCGGCGCACGACTGCCCGCCATGCCGTATGTGCGTATCTTTCTGCGCTTGCTCACGGGCAGCGGACGCCTCAACGCCACGGTGGCCAATAAAATACCTGGCCTGCACTGGGTGCCAAATAACCGTCATTCGAACCTGAAACAGGTCGAGGAAGCGCTTAACACGATGATTGCCACCTGTGGCGAAGCCTGCCCGCTGCCGCTCACGATTGACGTGCAGGCCGAGCTATTCCCTGAAGTCATGCACACCCGCACGGGGCGACGGCTGCACAGGTCCGGCATTAAGACCACGCGTCAGCTTCGCCGCCAGTCCCGTGAGTACGAACAGCGCTGGAAACTGCGCCAGAACCTGCTGGAGCAGGCGAAAATCGACCTGAATTTTCAGTCACCGGAAACCGTCTGCACCTGGTACACCCGGTGGAGCGACGAGTTTGACGCGGCAGAGCTTGCTGCACCGTTCTGGCGCTGGCAGTCGCGGTTCGCGTCGCTGAAGGAACTTGACTGGCTTCGCATCAGCGGTGAGCCGCTGTATGCAGTGATGTATGAAATCCCGTTTATTGTCCGGGAAACACCTGAGCATGTTCGTGTCGCTGAACGCTGGCAGGTGCCAAATAAGCTGGCTGATCGGAGCGGTGTATGAAGTGGCGCTATTCCCTGCGCTGGAAATTGCCACACATGCCCTGCCCTGGTCCACTGGAGCTGGTTTCAGTTGTCGTGGAGGCAGGGCAGGCGGCACCTGAAGAGGTAATGTCACGCTGGGTAGCTGGCTCAGGTTACGCTGTATGCGTGGATTTTCTCGGTCAGAAACAGATCCAGCGCTGGAGCGATGAACGGAAAGCAGCGGTGAGAAGGCGCAACATGCAGGCACGGATTAATCGTGTTGCCCCTTTGTTTGCCGATGAGTTAATCGAGCGGGAACTGGCAGCGCGTCCGGCGTATTTCAATGGCAAGTCTGCCCGATGAATCAGATACAATGCTGTCTGACTGAACAGATGGCCATACAAAAGGAAAGCAGGACTATGAGGTACTGGTTGCTCGTTATATTACTGTACGCGCTGTTCTTTTTAATCGTCAGGCATGCTGCGCCAGAATGGGAAGGCACGACAGGCTATTATGCTGGCCTGTTCATATGCAGTCTGATAGCGATGGTTATCACATGGCGTGATACGCCAGGCTGGTTCGATAAAGTCCTGCTCTGCGTAATTAAATACGGCGTTCTGAGTGCCGGGATTATCTTCTTTGTCTGGGGCGTCGGGTACAAGCTGGCATTCTGGGGGCAAGGTAATTCTGAGGCCGTATTTGTAAGTGCCGGGGACTGTTAACACCAAGCTGTAATGTCCCCTTTGAACCATTCTAAAATGTCCCCAGACAATTCTCTGGGGGATTTTTCATGATCAAAGAGACTGTTACGATGAGTCATAAGGAACTCCACCGACTTCAGATTATTCAGGAGTCAATTAATCGACATATTACTCAGGAACAAGCTGCGGCACGCATTGGCATTTCTATTCGGCAGGTTAAACGTCTGGTGCAACGGTATAGAAATGAAGGGCCTTCTGGTCTGGTTTCCCACCGACGTGGAAAGCGTCCTAATAATTCCTTTTCTACTGAATTCAGAGCAACAGTAATTTCACTCCTCAAAGGCCGTTACGCTGATTTTGGACCTACGTTTGCGTGCGAAAAATTGCGCGAGATACACGGTTTATCTTTATCCGTTGAAACTCTCAGAAAGTGGATGATAGAAGAGGGGTTATGGCGTGAACGCCGTCGTAAAATTGCCCGTATATATCAACGCCGCATGCGACGACCATCTTACGGTGAACTGATCCAGATTGATGGCTCACCTCATGACTGGTTTGAAAATCGAGGCCCCAGATGTACACTGATCGTTTTCATTGATGATGCCACCAGTGCGTTGATGGCGTTGCGTTTTGTGCCTGCTGAAACAACCCGGGCTTACATGGAAACCCTCCGGGGTTACCTTAATGATCATGGCGTACCGCTCGCTCTCTACTCTGATAGACACAGTATATTCAGGGTAAATAACCCAGAGCGGGAAGGTGAGCTGACCCAGTTCACTCGTGCGATAAAGACACTGGGCATCGAGCCAATCCATGCCAACAGCCCGCAGGCAAAAGGGCGGGTAGAGCGCGCCAATCAGACACTACAGGACAGGCTGGTCAAAGAAATGCGGCTTCAGAATATCAGTGATATTGAAACAGCAAATGCATGGTTGCCGACCTTTATTGAAGCCTATAACAACCGGTTCGCTACGTCGCCTCGTACTACTGATAATGCTCATCTTGATGTGCACCATTCTGAAGAGGAACTGGGTTATATCTTCAGCCTACAGGCGAAGCGCGTTCTGTCTAAAAATCTCACTTTCCAGTACAAAAGCAGTGCGTTTCAGGTACGCAGTGAGGGCCGGGGATATCGACTTAGGCATTCGGTTGTTACTGTATGCGAGAACTTTGACGGTGAAATTAACGTTCTGTATGACGGGAAAGCGCTGGGCTGGGAAAAGTATGTTGATGGCCCGGAGCCTATACCACTGGATGATGAAAAGAGTGTCCATGAACGAGTGGATAATGCCCGTATTGATTTACGCTCAAAATACTATGTTAAACCTAAAGCTGACCATCCCTGGCTTACGCGCCGAACGCAAAGTCATCAGCAAGTTAAGCCCCCGAAGTTACCTAAAAAGAAGCCTGATCCCGATAAAAAAGATTGAAACCAAGATCGATTCGGTTGAGTGCATATCCATTCATAGGGTAGATTCTTAAGTCGCGTTTCTGGTGTTCATTTTCGGGTGGTTTGTTACTTGTTTTACCGGGGATATGCCAGAAACGCGCTGAGTCAGTCTGGGCGGTGCGCGTAATGCGGCGTTATGGTAAATAGCCTATGCTAATGTCCGCTAAGAGCGAGAAGCGGACGTTTGGTTGACGAACTATATATATAAAAAAACATAGCCCGTCAGAATTGTGTTTTAGGGTTTGCTGATAACTGCAACATATAAAATTGAACCATCATTTTCATGGCTTACCGGTCCACTGACCCGTACCAGGTCCTGAGCATCGAAGTGCTGCCCGTTCCAGACTTTCTGCGGGATGCGGACTTTGATGGTACCGGTTGGGTCGCGGAACGTATACCACTCGTCCTGCTGCTGGCTGACAACATTGCCTTCCAGTGTGATCCACGCCCCTTCGTGCATTGACGATACGATCTGAATCCGGCTTTGACTATTCTCCTGCTGAACTTTATGACCGGCATACATGTGCTCAGTGACGACAGGCTCTTTCTCTGCGGAGAAGCCACCTTGCGCTGCCAGAGCAGGAATGGCGATGAACGAAGTGAGTAACACTCCGGTGACGAACTGACTGAAATATTGTTTTTGCATAGCAGATTCCATTTATAATTTTACATCCCCCATGGGGGATATTGTCGATGATAAATGAGCGGCTATAAAAGCTCAATTCCTATCCCCGGCAGGGGGATAAAAATATGATGGGCTTCAGAAATATAAAACCCACCGGTTGGTGGGTTCAGGCGTGAGATTCATACAGGAGAAAATCAGCTCGTTACGCCGATCCAGCCGTGATAGCCCATGTAAATGCCGACAAGTGCAATCAGTACGCTTGAGAAGTATGGAGCCCGCCGCGCCAGCGTATCCAGGCCACTCCAGCGTTTGGTTGCCTGACGAACGCTGAAAGCCGCCGCTGCGCCCACTGAAACCAGCGTGATCGCTAAACCGATGCTGAAACACAGTACCAGCGCGGCACCGAGCGTAAATTCCTTCACCTGGATGCAGAGCAGCAAAACGGTAATGGCTGCCGGGCAAGGAATAAGGCCGCCGGTCAGGCCGAACAGGATTATTTGTCCGGTGGTTACGCTGCGATTCGCAAAACGTTTTTTGATGTCGTTCGCATGCGCTTTTTCGTGAGCATCCTGATATTCGCGAGAATTAACATCCAGACCTTCCAGCGAGGAATGATCGTGGTCGTGTTCATGTTCACGGAATTCCACATCATAATCATGCACATGGCCGCGATGGCCTAAAGACAGGCGAACATCAAAGCTGTGTGGCTCCGGGATCGCCAGGGCCGATTCCATAAACCCGTCTTTTTCGACGAAATCAAATACCTGTGAAAATGTCCCTGGACCACGGTTGGTCACCAGAGAAATGTCGCGAGCTTCCCATTTCTTGCCGCTGAGCGAGCGTAAACGCCAGTGAGGGGGTTGTCCTTCTTCGAAAATCGAGAGTTCAACGCTGCCATGGCCCGTATCGATGATGCGGGTTTCGTCATGATCGTGATGACCGTGGCTGTGTTCCTCTTCCTGCTCCATCTTCCACAGCTTTTCGCCGCGCCAGGTTCGCCAGAACATCCATGCCGCCGTACCGAGAATGATGACGGCGGAAATCAGCTGAAACCAGGGTTCGGCTGATTCAGCAGTGAATTTCTGACTGATATACATTCCGCCGAACGCAATGAGCCAGACAACAGACGTATGAGAAATTGTCGCGGCAAGCCCCAGTAATACCGCTTGCTTGACCGTTCCCCGGATGGCCACAATAAAGGCGGCCATCATCGTTTTGGAATGCCCTGGCTCCAGTCCGTGAAGCGCACCGAGCAAAATAGCGCTGGGGATGAACAGCCAGGCATTGGCCACGCCTTGCTGTAAAAGAGTGGAAAAATCAGTCATGTTTCGCTTGCCTTAAAGATATTTAGTTATCTCTTTAAATTCGCTAAGCGTCTTATCAGACTCCGTGTGGTCAGCATGAAGGGCATCCTCCAGGCAGTGATCCAGATGGTCATGAATTAAGGTACGCTTCGCATTCGTTATCGCCTTTTCCACAGCGTGCAGTTGCTGGGCGATATCCAGACATGCTTTCTCATCTTCGAGCATCTGGATGGTACTTTTCAGGTGCCCTGCGGCACGTTTAAGTCTTTTAATAATGTCAGGGTGTGATGCATGAACGGTCATGGTTTATCCTCTCCAGGTGGAAGGGATAAGATAATGTGTATCAACGCCATGGTCACACTTTTTATCGGCTTATCCTCTCCTGATACGTTGTCTTTTTTTGGGAAATTACTTCTCTTTCTTCGGCCAGGACGGATGTTCATCGTCAATGACGAAATCATGCTCATGGGTCGATTCGTTGTTTGTTTCCGGGTCTTTGTGGCTGTGAACCTGAGCGTACACTTCATGCTCAGGACGCCAGATAAGTACGGCGGTGACCAGCGACAATGTTGCCACAACAGTCAGGGCGATGAATGAAGCCTGTGTCCCCCATGCCGCACCAACCCATCCGGCCAGCGGATAAGTCACCAGCCAGCATGAATGTGACAGTGCAAACTGGGCGGCAAACAGCGCCGGTCTGTCTTCCGCTGTTGACGAACGGCGCAGCAGGCGACCACCCGGTGTCTGAGAAAGTGAATAGCCCACCCCCAGCAGTGCCCAGAGCACAACCAGCGTGATGTAATCCTTCAGGAAAATGCCTGACCCCAGGCCAATGACTAAAAGCGCCGTACCTGCAAGCATCGGCATACGGTCGCTCATGTTGTCGAGGAGTCTGGGGAGAACCAGGGCCGATACCATGGACCCCACGCCGAAGAAGGCCAGCGCAATAGCGGTAGACCGCTGTGAGAAACCAAAGTCCGCCTGAACCAGAACGACGGTGTTGACGATAACCATTGCACTCGCTGCCGCTACGGCCATGTTGAGTGCCAGCAGGCCGCGCAGTCTGGGCGTTTTCAGGAAGATGCGCATACCTCGTGTAGTTTTGTCATAGATGCTGCGTTTGACCGTTAACGCTTTCATCTTCGGCAGTGTCACGGAAACAACCAGAGCTGCTGAAGCAAGGAACCCGACTGCCGTACCGGCAAACAGGTTGTGGAAACTCATGACCGTCAGCAGTGCAGCCGCCAGCATAGGGCTGATGACGCTTTCAAGATCGTAGGCCAGACGTGACAGAGACAGCGCCCGGGTATATTCACGTTCGTCAGGAAGAATATCCGGGATAGTTGCCTGGAAAGTAGGCGTAAACGCCGCCGAGGCAGCCTGAAGAATGAAGATCAGGATGTAGATTTCCCATATCTGGGTGACAAAAGGCAGCGTGATAGCCACGAGAGCGCGAACCAGGTCCAGTGTTACCAGCATGGTGCGACGCGGGAATTTATCGGCAAAAGCCGCCGCCACGGGCGCAACAAGAATATAGGCGCTCATTTTGATAGCCAGCGCGGTACCCAGCACTGCCCCGGCTCTGTCACCTGCGAGATCGTAGGCCAGTAACCCTAACGCAACGGTCGCCAGACCGGTGCCAATAAGGGCGATAACCTGTGCCATAAACAGGTGGCGATAGGTACGATTAGAAAGAATGTTGAGCATCAGGAAATCTCTTGGTTTGAAATCACATCCCCCCCAGGGGGATATTCAAAGCATAGAGGGACCTGAAAAAAATGACAAGCTTTATCCGGGTGAGGAGGATACTGATTCGTCTGTTATCTTGGATGTTAAATAAAAAAGCTTCAGGTATCCCAGCGTTATACCTGAAGCAGCATAAAAAGTGTCGAAGGTGTTATCGCCGCTTCCCTGCGCAGCCCCTCCTGACGAGAAGGGAATTAACTCAGTTGTCCCAGACAGGTTTTCAGGCTCAACCGGGTGGCTTCAATATCACTATGGATAATGGTGCACCAGTCATCACGGTTAGCCCGAATGACCTCCAGCCAGTTATTCAGTGCCTGATTAAACGCCATGGTTTTCTCGCGCTGCGGCCAGCTCATCTGGTTAGTGCTGTAAATGTCCTGCCCTGGCTGCGGCATTAGTACGGTTTGCTGCGTCGACATCCGGGAAGTCACCGGCCAGGTATCAGAGTTGCCATCCCAGGAAGGCATCACCGGGAAACCCGCTCCGCGCAAGGCCATATCCCAGGTGGCATCAAACAGGTATGTTTTGCCCTGTAGCTCAAAAGCCACAGTGTCATGAAATCCCTGTGTTTGCGGCAAAATTGCCAGAATATCCGCAGGTACAGGCAAATCAGCCCAGTCAAACCGCACCAGCTTTCGCTTTGCCGTAATGCCACCATCGGTCAGCAGTCGTTCGGCAGCAGCGGCTTTATGACGGCAGTCGCCAAAGCCCTGCTGAAACAGACTCATGCTTTCGCCATTCCATGCACCGAGCTGATAGGGTATCCGCCTGACCAGCTCAAAAATGGCTCTTCGCAGTTCAGTTGAGCCAGGTTTAAGCCCGAGCGACTGCAAAACCCAGCCCGGCGTTATCGCCTCTTGTTGATTGCGGCGGGTGTTTATTTTTTGCCATGTTTCACTGACTTTTTCAGCCAGAGAGGCTGCCAGGGTTTCCCCCGGCAGTAATGTTGTCATCAGCAACGCTCCTGTGGTGGTGAGAAAATGTCTGCGCGTCAACATATCGGGCGTTACACCTCTACGTTGCGACGAAGCGCCGACATAACCAGTGATTCACAGACCACTTCTTCATCCTCTGCCCGCTTTACGCCGGGGAAGACCATCTGACTTACCGGGGACGAACGAAGCCGGTGATAACGGGCAATCGCGCCATTCATTCCTCCCATTTGCTTACGTCTGACCAGCCGCAGTCCGTGCTCCCAGGCGACTTCATCCATCGCGCTCGCCAGAACAGGGTCATGGTTGAAGATCAGGACGCCATCCTCTTTCAGCAGGCGTGCAGCGCTGCGAAGGAAAGCCGTGTAATCCTGTTCGAAATAGGCCGCTGCCTGGGAGTAGATAATATCGACCTCACCTGCCTGAACACCTCTGTTTTCCAGCGCTCCCAGCCCGGCTGCTGTCACGTAAGGATGCTCAGTCACGCCTTTTGGCAGCGATGCATGCCACGGTGTGAGATTAGTGAAGTGCAGGAATACGCTTTCCCCAAGTTGCTCCCTGAACTCCCCGGAAAGCCCGGAAATCGTCGCCTGATGGCCGGCACATTCCTCAGCGCGAAAACCCGCCCAGGCGGCACCAATTTCCAGGAAGGTGACTTTCCCGTTTTTGTGGTGAATGTTTTTCGCATAGTGGGCGATGTCGAACCCAATTTCTCGCGCCAGGCGAAATGAACCGCCGCTGGATGTCCAGGGGCCATCAAAGCCAAAGGCAAGGATCGCTTTGAGCATCGAGCCCGTTTCCTGATGCATCATTTTCAGGAACGGAATGACTTTACGCCGTGAAGGAACCGGGACATTCGGACGCATTTTTTTGGCCTGAAGGTCGCGATTAACGCCCATGCAGAGCGTCTGCCAGTGCAGGGGATCAACACGATAATTGAGTGCAGTGAAATTACGCGCAATCTCTCGACGCGCCTGGATAGAGTCTTTATACATAGCCTCTCCGCTAAATCTGAAGTTGATTAAAGCCGGGCAGCAAAAACTGCCGGTAACAGCGATCAGATCTGGCGGATGCTGGGAGGACGGTAAATGATGTCCGTGGCCTTAACCGGGCTACGAAGATCGGCAAGCGGCAACCATCTGTCTGTTACAGGAGAGAGGGAAATCTCTACAGAGGGCGGCTGCTCAGGGGTTTCATGGAAATGGTCTGTCTGATGATGGCCTGCGTGGCCAGACTGAGGGATATCCGAATCGTGAGAGTGATCCTGCATTGACATGGTGACTTCTGCGTCATGCAGATTCATCTCGTAGCCTGTCAGGCCGTTTGTACCGTGCGACGCAAACGTCACCATCGACGACATCATCATGCCAATGGCCATGATGACGATCATCAGAACATAACGGGGCGAACGTTTAAACATCGGGTACATCGCTGATTGCTTTCCTCAATAGACAATGACAACGGTATAAAAAGATTAGCATCCCCCCGGGGAGGATGTAAGGGCTGGAATGTAAAGTCTTGTATTGGCGATATGAATAAAAAGGCCCGCATAATGCATCAGCGACCGGGGCGACCAGAATATAAGCAAGCATCTTCATTGCCAGCGCCGTTCCCGACTCCCCCTGCCCTGTCGCCCGCCAGCAGGCCCAGTGCAACGGTAGCAAGACCGGTACCGATAAGAGCAATTATGAGCACCATAAAAAGATAGCGATATGTACGGTTAGAAAGACTGAAAATATGTAGCAATCTCTACCATATGTATTAATCTCTACACTATGAAACTACATATCCTTATTCTGACACTGCCCACTGAGCAGGCCACATTACGTATGCGTGTCTGGCGGGCATTAAAAAATACCGGTGCCGCCATGCTGCGCGACGGCGTTTATCTGTTGCCTGAAGCGCAACAGAGCCATGAGATTTTTAACGAGATGAGTCGTGAAATCAGCGGTGAGGGAGGAACGGCCTTTGTTTTTGACGCAGAGACTTCCGACGAAGAGAAAATTCGCCCGTTATTCGATCGCTCTCAGCAGTACCTGATCCTGATGGAGAGCCTTCAGGTTTGTAAAAACGACCTTAATGAGGAAACCGCGGTCAGCCAACTGAAGATGGTAAGAAAACTTCGTCGCGAGCTGGATCGGATTGTGGCGATTGATTTCTTTCCTGGTGAAGCGCAGGCGCAGGCCATTTTTGCCTTGTCAGAACTGGAAGCTGGCATTAACAGGTTCATCTCTCCCGGAGAGCCTCATGCCGTCAGTGGCTTGCTGACACGGCTGAAGCCTGAGGATTTTCATAACAGGATCTGGGCTACGCGTCGCCGGCCATGGATTGACAGGCTTGCCAGCGCCTGGCTTATACGGCGTTTTATCGACCAGGATGCGCAGTTTCTCTGGCTTAAGGATGGCAACGATTGCCCGGAAGAGGCGGTGGGGTTTGATTTTGATGGCGCGACCTTCAGCCACATCGACAATCGTGTGACCTTTGAAGTGCTGATGGTCCGCTTCGGGCTGACGGGGGATGCCCTGAATGGTCTGGGGATGCTTGTGCATTACCTTGATGTTGGCGGGGTTCAGCCCCCCGAAGCCGCTGGCGTTGAAAGTGTACTGGCAGGATTGCGTGAAAGCATTACGGATGATGACACATTACTCACAGCGGCCTGTTCGCTGTTTGACGGTCTGTTAACGACGTTTGAAATGAGGTCCGGCCATGATGAACAAAACGGAGTTGCTGACGCTGGCAGAGGAAAACGTTAAGCCCAAGCCGGTCCCCCTGAAGGAGGCGTTCTGGTTCTGGATGAAGCTGGGTTTTATCAGCTTTGGCGGTCCTGCCGGACAGATTGCGATCATGCATCAGGAACTGGTCGAGAACCGGCGCTGGATTTCCGAGTCCCGTTTTCTCCACGCACTCAATTTCTGTATGGTGCTGCCCGGTCCGGAAGCTCAGCAACTTGCCACCTACATTGGCTGGCTGATGCACAGGACCTTGGGCGGAGTGATAGCGGGTTTGTTATTTATCCTTCCCTCACTTTTTATTCTTATCGCGTTGTCGTGGATCTATATCGCCTGGGGAGACGTTGCCATTATTGCCGGTATCTTTTACGGCATTAAACCCGCCGTGGCGGCAATCGTGCTGCAGGCGGCGCATCGCATCGGCTCCCGTGCGCTGAAACACGGTGCCCACTGGGCCATAGCTGCTGCGGCTTTTGTGGCCGTTTTCGCCCTGAACGTTCCTTTTCCCGTCATCGTTATTTCAGCAGCGATAACTGGCTTTATCGGCGGACGCATCGCGCCGGAAAAATTTCACAGCGGCAGCGGGCATAACAAACAGGAGAAAGCCGCCGTTGATGCTGCGGTTATTGACGATCATACGCCCGTACCGGCGCATGCCCTGTTCAGCTGGGCGAAACTGTTAAGGATTGTGGCAGCGGGTGCACTGCTCTGGCTTATTCCCATGACGGTGCTGACGCTGGGGCTGGGCTGGGCGCATCCGGTGACGCAGATGGGCTGGTTCTTTACCAAGGCTGCGCTCCTTACCTTCGGTGGGGCCTACGCCGTCCTGCCATACGTTTATCAGGGTGCTGTCGTCAATTTTGGCTGGCTGACTGCCGGGCAGATGATGGACGGGCTGGCGCTGGGAGAAACCACGCCCGGCCCGCTGATTATGGTGGTCACGTTTGTCGGATTTGTGGGCGGGTATACCCATGCCGTTTTTGGCGCGGATATGCTGTTTGTCGGCGGCGCCGTTGCCGCCTGCATGGTGACCTGGTTTACCTTTCTCCCGTCCTTCATTTTCGTGCTGGCAGGCGGGCCGTTTATCGAAACGACCCACAACAAGGCGGGTTTCACGGCACCTTTAACCGCCATCACAGCGGCCGTAGTGGGCGTCATTGTTAATCTGGGGCTGTTTTTTATCTGGCATACCGTATGGCCGGAAGGCGCAAAGGGAGGGATCGATATCCCTGCCGCCCTGATTGCCGTCGCCGCTGCGTTTGCGCTTTTCAGATTAAAATGGAAGGTTACGCACGTTATTGCCATGGCGGCTCTCGCCGGGCTGATACTCCGCCTGACCGGGCTGTCAGCTGTGTGAAAAGGGGCAGGTTATCCTGCCCCTGATTTATCAGATAACCCGTTTGATGTTCAGGTAGTCGCCGGTTGTATCAAGCTGGATCGTGATGGTCTCAGAACCACGATTTCGCCAGAACCAGCCATGTTTACCCTCGAACGCGGCCTGTAAAACGCCGTCTCCGGATGTGATCTGCCGGGCTTTACCATAGCCATGGTAGAAGCCTTTCGGGGCGTTGACCGGATCGCCGTGCGCATCCACGTTTACCGGTCCGGAACTTGTCCACTGATAGGTCACGCGGGCATCTTTGCGCATTTCCAGTTTAACTTCAGCAGCTTCGTTAGGCTTCAGGGTGATGAGCATCTGATGACGTTGCGAGCCAGCCGATGGTACTTCCGGCGCGCGCGTGGTCGCCGGAACGCTCAGCTCCGGGTAGGTGTTCTGCGTTATTGCCGGAGGATTATCCGGGATCGGTCGCTCATTAACTGGCGCAGCCAGCTGTCCTTGCTGAACAGCGCTGGCCTGATTATCGGCATCAGCTTCTTCGGCAAGCTGCGTTTTGATTTCTCCCATCTGCTTAAGCCCCAGTAAACGACCCACGCCAGTAGGATCAATGCCGTATTCCGAAGGCATGACGACGGTGATCAGCAGCGTCAGCGCCACGATGGCGGCGAGGATAGTGGACTGCATCAGTTTGATGGCAGAAGGTAATTCTGCGCGTGTTGGTAAATCAGTGTTGTACATTGTTTTGTCTCCCTCAGGCTAAAATGTAGCCACAAAGCTGGTAACTCATTAACAGAAATCCCGCGCTCATCATCACCACATTGGCGGTATAAGCGTGTCGGAAAAAGCTCGCCGTTTGCCGCCAGTAGCTCATAACGATCAGGATGGCGCTCAGCGCGAGCAGCTGGCCGATCTCAACGCCAATGTTGAAGGCAATCAGGTTGACAAACAGGCCATCGGGAGAGATTTCGAATTCCTGGATTTTGGTTGCCAGACCAAAACCGTGGAAGAATCCAAAGATGAGCGTCGCAAGCTTCGTGTTGGGCTGAACGCCAAACCAGCGCTGGAATGCCCCGAGGTTATCAAGCGCTTTATAGACCACGGACAGCCCGATAATGGCGTCAATAAGGTAAGCACTGACGCTGATATCAAAGAAGGTGCCGATGAGCAGCGTCGTTGAATGCCCGATAGCGAACAGGCTAACGTACAGCCCGATATCACGCATTTTGTAGAGAAAGAAAATCACCCCGAACAGAAACAGCAGATGATCGTAACCGGTCACCATGTGCTTCGCGCCAAGGTAGATAAACGGGATGATGTTCACCCCGGTGATTTCCTGGATGTACCCTTTGTCGCCTTCCGCCACGCCGTGCGCATACGCGCCCTGGCTGTAGAAAAGCAGTAACAACAGGAAAAACAGACAAGCCGAACGCGCCTGAGCTGAAAGCAGGCGAGCGCTCAACCGGCCCTGTGTATCAAGGCTGGTATACATAAAAATCCTTACATGTTGAATAATAACGAATTAGCAGAAGTTATTACGCAGACAGGATTCTCGGAGGGCGTTCGGGGGTGGACTGCGGCATTTGCAGTATTTGTTCTGAACTCAACGCATATATCACCCGCATGCCCGGATTCCATGCGTGCAGAGTAGGCAGAGCAAAGAGTTTATTCAGATCGTGGGAATGATCGGCATTGAGGTGATGCACGCTACCGTGGGAGTGAAACAACAATGGATCGTGCTCATTCAGTGGTTCATCGCTGTCGTGTTGATGGTCACTGATGGACGTTGTTTCCTGAACGCTGTATGCAGCCTGTGGCTTTGCCATAAACGAACTGCTCAGCACGGCAACAGCCATGATGATAAGCACGATTCTGGAAATGACTTCACGGCTGATAAACACAGTTAACGGCATCCTGATGATACAAAGTAACAACGTGCGTAATGTATCCGCTATGCTGGCTTGATTTCAATAGTTGTTTTGAGTTTGGTTTTGTCTGAAATGTTCAACAAATCCTGCCGTCCACTTCTGGCACAAAGCGGACAGTGATCACCGTTCTTACGACTACTTTCTGACTTACTTCGTGACTTGCCCTAAGCATGTTGTAGTGCGATACTTGTAATGACATTTGTAATTACAAGGGGTGTAAGACATGGGTAGCATTAACCTACGTATTGACGATGAACTTAAAGCGCGTTCTTACGCCGCGCTTGAAAAAATGGGCGTAACTCCTTCTGAAGCGCTTCGTCTCATGCTCGAGTATATCGCTGACAATGAACGCTTGCCGTTCAAACAGACACTCCTGAGTGATGAAGATGCTGAACTTGTGGAGATAGTGAAAGAACGACTTTGTAATCCTAAGCCAGTACGTGTGACGCTGGATGAACTCTGATGGCGTATTTTCTGGATTTTGACGAGCGGGCACTAAAGGAATGGCGAAAGCTGGGCTCGACGGTACGTGAACAGTTGAAAAAGAAGCTGGTTGAAGTACTTGAGTCACCCCGGATTGAAGCAAACAAGCTCCGTGGTATGCCTGATTGTTACAAGATTAAGCTCCGGTCTTCAGGCTATCGCCTTGTATACCAGGTTATAGACGAGAAAGTTGTCGTTTTCGTGATTTCTGTTGGGAAAAGAGAACGCTCGGAAGTATATAGCGAGGCGGTCAAACGCATTCTCTGAACCAAAGCATGACATCTCTGTTTCGCACCGAAGGTGACACTTCTGCTTTGCGTTGACAGGAGAAGAAGGCCATGAAACTGCCGCGAAACACCCTGCTCTGGTGCGTATTAATAGTGTGTCTCACACTGCTGATATTCACTTACCTGACACGGAAATCGCTCTGCGAAATCCGGTACAGGGACACGGACAGGGAGGTGGCGGCTTTTATGGCTTACGAATCCGCTAAGTAGCTAACCCCGGCGGGGGGAAACCCCCGCCATTCAGGGGCTGAGACTGTGTGGACATGCCTGAAGCGCCTTTATGAAGGGGTTGCCGGTTTACCGGTAGCCCCTTTTTCCATCCCGAAGGGTGCAGTCGCATGCATGAACAACCCGGAAGGTCTGTTCCCCTGCGGGGAACGGGGGAAGGGGGACGCGCCTCCGGCGCTGCCCCTCGGCTCCCTCCGTCTTGTCAAAACGCCTGCCCTTCCTGCCTGATTTTGCTGAAGTCAGAGCGCCATGAGTTACCTGCCTGTACCTGGCTTCAGCCTGGTTTTCCCTGTGTTCTTCATCCCGGGCGTCATATCCGTCGTCCTGCTGGTTATCTTTCTCCGCTGCAGCTCCGTGGCCATAACCCGAAAACAGGGCAGGGCGATGGCCCCCTTCGGCTCCCGGCCAGCGCTGCTGTCCGGTCGTCGAGCCCCACTCCGCCAGGGCGGCTGCTGCGCACCCGCCGGGCTCCGCCGAACCCCTTCGGGTTTCGGGCTGACGCTAGGGTCTGATGGCTAAGGTCAAGGGCTGCGGCTTCTCCGGCCGTGCCGTCCGGAACGCCTTCACCGCGCCGGCTGATGCCGTCGCTTTAATGGCGCCACGCCGTTCCGCCGTGTCGGGTGTGTGCATCCTGTTCCCCCCGGTGAAGCCATCCCCCGTGTGTCCTCACGCGGAGGGCTGCTTGTAGCACCGTCAGTTCGTCATCCGAAGGGTGAAATGCACTCCGCCAAAACTTTTTGCGTGCCGCAAAAACTTTCGTCTCCGCCCTTCTCCTGCCGCCCTGCCGTTGCTCCTTTGCCCTTTGCCGCGAGAGAACTCACCAGGGAGATGGACAACCATCACCACAGGAGAAAACCAGGATGCACACACGAAACGTCAACGTCAAAACCGCCGCTCAAGAATCTTCCAGAAAGATGGGGGGAAAAACCGTGTCGTACACGATCCTCGTCGCTGAGACGAAAAAAAACTCTGAGGAGGAATCGGACGTTCTGGAGTTCAGCAGCCTTGCTGAGCTGAAGAAACTGCGCAGACGTTGCCCCGAAACAATGCGCTGCACCTATTTCTACGCCCTCAGCAGCGGCGTCGATAAACAGTTCCGCCATATCCATGTGGCTGAAGCTGACCACTTCAAACAGTTTGTGCGCCTGATCGAGCGCGCAGGTATCGACATTTAAATCCGGCTCACCCCGTGCGGCAGCCGCCGCACGGAATCTCATCAGACAGGAGCATGAAGATGAACGTTAACACCCCGGCCGCTGCACCAATGGCCTTTTTCGTTCCGTCACATAACGCCGTTTATGACCGGGCAACAAAGCTGGAAGGGCAGTGGGTGACTCAGCGTGAAGCGATAACGCTGGAATCCCTGCGCCGCCTCTATCCGGATGCGGAGTTGATCCCCGCGACTCTGGTACAGGAAAAGCAGAATGACGGCTATCGCCGTCCCTGGGTTGAAATCACCGAGGCCCGGTACATCGACCAGATGGAAACGCTGCCGCCTGTGGACTGGTGCCGAGGTTTTGGCGGGGAGTCGTTCAAGTCGATGGAGTTTACGGGCGGGGACGTGACCGCGATTTTTGTACGGTACGGCGCGCGTTTCTTTGAGTGCCATGACCTGCACACCCGCCATCACCGGGAGCTGATTGGCGACGTGATCGCCCGTTTCTGTCTCGATGCGCCGCTGAATTCCGCGCATTAAAAAAGCAGGGTTGCCCCTGCTTTCTCAACGCCGTATCTGGCCTACCAAAACGAGATACGGCAATCACAACCAAAGTAAGGAGATTGATCGTGAAATTTGACCCGCAAACTGTCGCACAGGCGAAGGCATTTGTAAATGCCCTCCGCGCCGGAAAACGCGCACGCGTACCCGCGCTGCGCTTCTCACAGTGGCAGCCGTTCCTGTCCGTGGTAAATGCCGAAACGGGCTACGCCGCCGATGCTGACTGTGGTCTGGCTGTCAGCGTCTACCCGGCGCTTGGACTGGCATAACAGGAGACGGCCGCCCGCGGGCGGCCGGTAAGGAGAAACCATGTCACAACTGAGTTTTGAATCCCTGTTCCTGGCAGACCAGATTGATCCGCAGCCGCAGGGTTCTGCGCCTGCCCGGATGCTGTCGCCAGCTGAGGCGCGTAAAGAGTTCGCTAGTGTCTTCCGTCAGACGGCGAAAAATATGCGCCGTTCCGAAGTGTTCCGCGACTTCATCACCCTGGCAGCCAGCGAGCTGGATATGGCCCGTATTCGCTCGCCGGAGAACATCGAAAACAGCCGTCGCATCTGCGAACGGTATCAGCCGGACGATCTGGACGCCATGAAGCAGCTGTTCTGCCTGTTGGTGGAGGGGCTGGCGGGTGAAATTCATGATTTCCTCGGCGCTCTGTATATGGAGCAGGAGCTGGGCGCGGACGAAATGGGGCAGTATTTCTCCCCGTCCTGCATCTCCCGCCTGATGGCCGGACTACTCATGCCCGGCGCTCAGGAGACGATAAAGCGTGAGGGGTGGATAACGCTCGATGAGCCAGCCTGTGGTAGCGCCGGAATGGTCATTGCCTTTGCATACTGGCTGGCTGAAGCGGGATATAACCCTTCAGAACAGCTGTATGCCACCTGCACTGACATCGATCCAATGGTGGCAGATATGGCCTTTATCCAGCTGGCACTGCTGGGTATACCCGCGAAAGTCGTGACCGGTAATACGCTGACCCTGAAAGCAAACCTCGTGCGTTACACCCCCGTTTATTACTTCAATGACTGGCAGGGACGTCTGGTATTTCGCAGTCGTCTGGATGCAATGAAAAACTTTCTGGCCACCGTGGCCGCCTGACTGACAGAGCGGCAGGGCTAACCTGCCGCAGGGAGAGAGAAAATGACAAGCAACACACTGAACGCTGTTCCGGCGACCGTGCTGGAGACGATGGCAGAACGCCTTAACGGTCAGCCTGAACCGCTAAAAATCCGCAGCAACGATGATCACGCCGCGCTGGCTGCAGATGTGCTCTGGAAATTTGCCCGTAAAACCGGGCTGAACAGGGAAAGCGAAAGCGTGCAAACTGTTATCACGGATTTTCTGGCCAATCTGCTGCACCTGTGCGAACAGTGCGAGCCGGACGGGGCTGGCATTGAGGGATTTAATGCCCTGCTGAATATGGCCATGATGCACTATGAGCAGGAAAACGGAGGTGACAGCGAAGAACCGATCTGATCGGAAATCCTTGCCCCGGTGCATATCATCGGGGCAACCGCAAAAAAATGCTTCCCCTTCGGGGAAACGGGGAGGGCGAAAGCGCCTCCGGCGCTCCTGCCTTTCCCCGTTGCAGTGCTTCTCTCCTTACCTGCGATCATAACCGGCGTCCTGCTGGTTATCTTTCTCCGCTGCAGCTCCGTTATGGCCATAACCCGAAAACAGGGCAGGGCGATGGCCCCCTTCGGCTCCCGGCCAGCGTTGCTGCCCGGTCGTCGAGCCCCACTCCGCCAGGGCGGCTGCTGCGCACCCGCCGGGCTCCGCCGAACCCCTTCGGGTTTCGGGCTGACGCTAGGGTCTGATGGCTAAGGTCAAAGGCTGCGGCTTCTCCGGCCGTGCCGTCCGGAACGCCTTCACCGCGCCGGCTGATGCCGTCGCTTTAATGGCGCCACGCCGTTCCGCCGTGTCGGGTGTGTGCATCCTGTTCCCCCGGTGAAGCCATCCCCCGTGCGTCCTCACGCGGAGGGCTTGTCGTAGCACCGTCAGTTCGTCATCCGAAGGGTGAAATGCACTCCGCCAAAACTTTTTGCGTGCCGCAAAAACTTTCGTCTCCGCCCTTCTCCTGCCGCCCTGCCGTTGCTCCTTTGCCCTTTGCCGCGAGAGAACTCACCAGGGAGATGGACAACCATCACCACAGGAGAAAACCAGGATGCACACACGAAACGTCAACGTCAAAACCGCCGCTCAAGAATCTACCGGAAGATGTGATTCAAACCTCACCATGTCCCAGTTCATGGATCTGTTTTGCTGGGTCCTGGCAGCATCGGAAGGGGAGCCACAACCGGCAATTTTTACGCCGCCAGAGAATGCCACTGAGCTGACGTTAATTAATGACGAATGCCCGGATTATATCTCTGTTTGGGTTGCAGATGGTCGCCCGGTGGCAGCTGCAATGCCGCTGGATAATTTTCACCGCGTTATTCCTTCATCACTTACTAAATAATCAGGAGTAAATAAAAATGGTCAGTTTCGCAAGCCGCTATCGTATGCCTACCTCGATCCGTAAAGACCGTCCGTTGACGAATGAGGAATTACAGCTCATCGTTCCGAGCGCGTTTTCATCGGATAAACACGATTCACGCTCTGAACGCTATACATATATCCCGACCATAAACATACTTGATCGTTTACGTGATGAAGGTTTTCAGCCGTATTATGCAACGCAGTCACGTACACGTGACCAGGATAAACGCGACTTTACAAAGCATATGCTTCGCCTGCGTCGTCATGACCAGATTAACGGAAAAGAAGTACCGGAAATTATTCTGCTGAATAGCCATGATGGTTCAAGCAGCTATAAAATGATCCCCGGTATGTTCCGTCAGGTTTGCAGTAATGGGTTGGTTGCGTGGAAGGATTTTGGTGAAATCCGCGTACCCCACAAAGGAGATATTGTTGGGCAGGTTATCGAAGGCGCTTACACGGTGCTGAAAACATTTGACGCGGTTGATGAAAATATAGACCTCATGAAAAGCATTCAGCTGACTTTGCCTGAGCAACGCCTTTTTGGTGCGACCGCCCTGGAACTTAAGTACGATGGAAAACCAGCGCCGATTACACCGGAGCAAATTATTAACCCTCGCCGTGTGCTCGACAGAGGCCAGGATTTATGGACCACGTTTAACGTGGTGCAGGAAAATGTGATCCGTGGGGGGATTCGTGGCAGAACGGAAAAAGGGAAGATCACCAGAACGCGGGAAGTCACCGGAATAGATGGTGACATCAAATTAAATCAGGTGCTCTGGAAAATGGCTGAGGAGTTTGCAAAACTGAAGGCCTGAAAATTAAGCCGCTCAACAGAGCGGCTTTTTACTGTCCGCTGTTAAGCGATGCTGTTTCTGCAGTTTTTATCTCATGCTCCTTACCCGCAGCTGGCGCGAGACGTTCAGAAAGTATTTTTTTTCTGGCCAGTAATACGCGATATATATTCTTGATATTCTGTGCATAGGCCTTGCGCTGCGCAATGAGCTTTTTGCTCGGCCCCGTATTATACATCCCTACGCTGTCCCAGTTTTTTCCGTATGACCTGAAGTTGTGCGCCAGTACCCATGCACCCGTATAGACGCAGATACATGGATCATTCAATAGGCGCTCACGGGTAATATTGAAGTTTTTAAGTTTACCGTAATGGGAACTGTTCACCTGCATACCACAGACATCTTCCGTTCCATTCCTGTTTGATCCATTTATCGCATCCGGTACCAGATGGCTCTCTTTAATCGAAATTGACATAAGCAGTAGTGGATCAATTTGATAATCTTTCCCGGCCTGATCAAAGCACATCTGCGGAGTTGCGCCAGCAGATAGCGAAAGAGTCAGCAAAGCAGCAGGCAGTAACGATATTTTCATGGTTTGGCCTTTTAGCGAAATAAACGGGCCCTGGAGAGGCGCATTAAAAAATACCCCGGCGGATCGTCGTAATCAAGTAAATTCACTACAAACGCGCGTGAACGCTTTCCTGATGGGATTTTACATCTGTCCGAAATAAACATGTCAGAGCAGTAGGCGGTATTAACATGCCGCTCTTTACTAACCCTTTAAAACATCACACCCCACGCAAGACTTCGTCTTGCAGATTTTTTCTTTAATTTCAATTATATGAATGTGCCGACTTTTCGAGATGTTAAAGTGTATGCTCTTAATGTGTGTTGATTAACACACATTACAGTGCCTTTACCCCACACACACCAGTGCTTATTTAGGCACTGCTGTGTGTGTCAATCAAGCACTGCTCAGTGTGGGGATTGTGTGTACATAATAAATAGAGTAACTTAAAACGAAGCAGTGCCTAATCAGCACACTTGATGGTGCCGGATTAACACACATAATAGTGCCGAATTAGCACACTCCACGGTGCTGGATTAGCACACACCCAGGCAAGGTATTCATACTGAAATTCAATAGCTTGCCACAGGAACTAAACACATATGGTCACCACAGAACTCAATTGCAGTGCCGCATTAGGCACTGCATGAAATTCACGAGAAAATACCATGCCAAGAAAAAACATCTACTTCAAAGACAAAATCGACCGTGAGATACAGGATATTCTGGAAATAGAACTTCAGAAGGGCGCCACAACCTCAGATATGAATTATTCATCCATTGTGAACGAACTAGTCAGACTGGGACTCATGGTGTATAAATCGAAAGAAGAAGGCAACTCTTTCGACCTTGAAGGTTTCAGGCGGGACCTCATTAAAAAAGTATCAGGGTCACGTGAAGGCATTATGATTCTAACCGCCCTGATTTCCGATATCTTCGTAATGCTCAAAGGACCAGACTCCGGACTGAAACTTGAAGAACTTATAAACACGAACATTAGTGCAATTAATGATGCAGAAGATAAAGCTGAAAAGGACCATTTCCTCACAGAGTAAATCAGCACAACTGGCCGGAAAGCTCCGGCCAGAATCGATCACTGAGACGGCTTTTCATCCCACGGGAGGTCACTTTTTTCCACCTCCCTTATTTTTTCCTTCAGAAACACCTCGAATTCCATACAGAGAATTTTAAGCGCCTGCGCATCCTCGTTCTGTTCAAGCAACCTTTCCGTAAAATAACCCAGAGTATTCATCAGGCGGGTAAGCATTTCATCATTCAGACTACGGTTATGCACCTTCGCCATTGCTCTGATTTCATCCGCAAGATTCTCAGGAATACGCATGCTATATCCGGTTGTTTTTCCTGGAAGCAAAACCCTTTCACCCTCACGCCACATCCATAATTGCTCCTGTTTTGGCGGAGTTTTTACTTCACTCACGGCATCAACGGATTCACTATCAAGTAATTGCCCTAGCCATTCTTCAAATCTCACCGCCAGTGCAATAAGCCGCTCACCCTCCGCAGTTTTAATGACAGGTTTCCCGGGCTGATAATTCAGCGACAACAAAAGCCTGGCAATAATTTCCTCATTCACACTTCTATTGCCAGCCCTGGCACATATTCTCAGCTCCATAAGCAGATTATCCGGAGCACGCAATCGCCACTCCACCGCTTCACCTGGCTGGAACTTGCGTGGACGGCCGCGACCATCCCACATTTTCTCTTTTACTTTCATAGCTATAGATCCCGGAGGCCATTTCTGAACTTTCTGGTCAACAAAGCCTACCCACTTACATATTCGGATAAATCTGAATGATTCCAAAAAATGTGACATGCGTCACAGTTTTTTTTTTTTAGGGTCATGGGACAATTGCGCCCGCGTAAACAAGCACTTACGCGATTCACTTTTGTTTACTTCGGAGAAAACAAACATGTTAACCAAAGGCAGTGCCCTTAACGTCGGTAAGGGATGGGCGGTAGCGTCTTTATTCCGCAAAGCTCGCGAAAATCGCAAAGCTAAATTTTACTTAAAGTCAGCAGGTGCTTTTTTAATTGCACTCATGGTCACTCACCCGGCATTCGCATCTGGTACTGACCTTCTTTCCTCACAGAACACCACGGTTAATTCCACCTTCGGTTCTGGTTCCTCACTGGTTAAATGGTTCTACATCGCCGAAATCATCATGGGCCTGTTTATTTACATTAAGGCCCGCTCACCACTGGTGTTCGTCGGTATCGTTATGGCAATCATCTTTACCCGTGTCGCCTTTGGCATCGCGAGCTAAATGATGAATGGGGAAGGAGATAAATATAACTTCCCGGAAACAATGAACCAGCAGGACCGCTATTTAGGCTTACCGATTGACGAATTGATTGTTACTGCACCCCTTTTAGTTTTGGGGGTGCTTAACAATCTGTCACTCGAACTTGGTGTAATCGCGGGAATCCTCTGGTTTATCGTCAGATATCTGAAAAAAGGGCAGGGGTCATACTGGTTACTTAATTTCTGTTACTGGCACCTGCCATCACTTTTATTCAAAGTAACCTTTCGCCAGATACCTGATTCAAGTTTCCGGCACTGGAGGGCATAGTTTTTCATGAAACTGAATATTAAAGGAGAGCGCGATAAACAACTCCGCTATGCGTTTATTGGTCTTTCAGCTTTAACTTTACTCATGGGCGCAGGGAATGTACTGACAGGGTCACTGGCATGGTATTTCGCCACAACCCAGAAAACCATCACTACGCCATTAACGTTTAACCGCCCATTTGCATCAGATTCTAAAAGTGTCGATGCCACCGGCCTGACACAGTTCGCCGCTTCCTTTATTTACTGGCGACTGAACGTTACTCCGGAAAACATCGAACATAACCAGAAAATGATTCTTGGATTTGTCCCCTCCGCCGAACGGGACGTACTCAAGAAAGCCCTGGACATAGAAACTGAGCGCATTCAGAAAGCGGGCATCACCACTCAGTTCGACACGAAAGAAATTCGCGTCATGGATGATGGCTCCGTGCAGTACAGCGGGGTACTGAAATCCTCCACCACAAACGGCGCAATCATCACGCCACTGAAAGACCAGGAAAAAACCTACCGACTGAAACTGAGCTATGACAACGGTGTGATTAACCTCCACAGCTTTGAAGAACTCAAGCCGGTATCTCCCACTAACTGACAGGACTGCCCATGAAATTTCGCATTTCACCGGCAGCTGCTGCTGTGTTTCTGGCAGCGGGATTATTTACAAGCGGCCTTCGGGCCGCTTCCGCACCCGCAGCCATTCCGTTTGAGAACGACGCCGCCTTTAACGTCACTCTCAGCAACACCAACCCGAGCAAGGTTGTTGTAGACGGAGAACTCATTACCAGCATCAGCGGACCAACCGGTGCGTATGACCAGAGCCAGACCGAGGACGGAGCGCTCATTCTGTCTCCGCTTATCGGCCAGAACTTCACCCTGTTTATCCAGACTGACCACGGTTCATCGCTGAGCCTGAACGTCAGGCCGCAGCCGGGTAACGGCAAAACACTGCGCTTCACCCCGATGTCACCACCACTTCGCAAGAACGACGATGCGAAGGCATGGGAAGAAGGGCAGACCTATGAAAAAACGCTGGTTGCGCTATCCCGCGCCGTAGTCAATGGTCAGGTGCCGGACGACTACCGGGAATACCCGGTCAGCCGCATGCCGGCTTACTCACCCGCCAGTGATGTACGCCTGACGCCTGAACGCCAGTTCGTAGGCAACCACCTTCGCGTGGTTCGCTTCCGGATGAGCAACCCGGGCAGCATCACCCGCAGCCTCCGCGAGCGCGATTTCTGGCTCAAGGGCGTCCGGGCCGTAATGCTGTCACAGAATCAGCTCTACGCTGGCGGTGAGGGGTATGCCTGGATTGTGTTTTCAGATGACGGAGGCGCCCACCCATGACCATCAGCCTGAATGAAAACCTGAAAACCCGCCGCAAGCAGCTGGCCATCCTGGCCGCCGTCATCATTGGCGGCGCAGCTGCAGCAGGCGGCGTAATGTGGTATGGGCAATACCAGCAAAAACAAAAGCAACCCGCACCAGCTGCAACACCAAACCTGACCGGCGTGGTGACCGCGACGTTTAACGAGCAGGTCAACGATGCCGCACTGACGCAGCAGCAGGCAAAGACCTCCGCTCTTGAGCAAAACCTTGCCACGCTTGCCCAGCAGTTCGCGCAGAACAAGCTCACCACCGAGCAAAAGCTGGCCGAAAAGGACGCTGAAATTCAGCGCCTGAACGACCAGCTTACGAAAGGCCCCGGCAGCAACCAGACCACTGGCCAGCAGACACCACCTGCAGGTCCGAACGGAACACCACTCCCAGGTCCCGTTGCTGCCGGTCAGGCCCGACCACCGGAATACAATGTAACCCCCACAGGTGCACCGGCCGCCACCGGTGTGAATATGGGGCAAGGTGCAGCGTTTTACCCGGGCGGCTCCGGCCAGCGCATGACAGGCGGTCTGTCGACAACAAAGTTCAGCTACGACAGCCTGAAGAAAAAGCCAACCAAACTCCCCTGGATTCCATCTGGCTCTTTCTCTGATGCTGTTCTGATTGAGGGGGCCGACGCGAACGCCAGCGTCACCGGTCAGCAGAATACCAGCCCTGTTACTATCCGCCTGCAGGGCAACATTCAGATGCCCAACAACAAAGAGTTCAACGCTGACGGTTGCTTTATTGTGGGTGAGATGTGGGGCGATATTTCCAGCGAACGCGGAAACGTCCGCACTCAATCCATCAGCTGCATACTGAAAAACGGCAAGCACGTGGACATGGAGTTTCAGGGGCATGTCAGCTTCCAGGGTAAAGGCGGCATTCGCGGCAAGCCGGTCATGCGAAACGGCATGATTGTCGGCTATGCCGGCGCTTCCGGCCTCCTGTCAGGCTTTGGAGAAGGCATCAAATCTGCCGCCACACCATCCGTCGGCCTCGGTGCCACTGCAAGTGTTGGCGCAGGTGATGTGTTTAAGCAGGGCTTCGGAGGCGGAGCCAGCAAGGCGGCCGACACGCTGAGCCAGTACTGGATTAAGCGCGCCGAGCAGTACCATCCGGTAATTGATATCGGTGCCGGCAACCAGGTCACAGTCGTGTTCCAGAAGGGTTTCCGCCTTGAAACCATCGAGGACGCCGAGGACGCTAAAGCGAAAGAGGAACTACAGAAAGCCGGCAACGCCGCGCAGAACGCCGTGACTCCTCAACCGGCGAGCCAGACCACTGCATCCAGTACCACCTCAGTCGGCAACATCAACCCGGATGACGTTCTCCGTCAGGCCAGTCAGCTGCGCCTTGGTGACACCATCAATTGATGAGGAAATGCAGATGTCTGCTCGTAAAACAACAGCACAGGGAGGCGGTTACAACGGACCTGACATCCAAAGCGGCAGCAAAAAGGATAAACGTAATGCGTGGCGAAGAGCGTAATAACAGCCTGCTCAGGAGCATGCGGATACATATTGCTGAATGGGAGGCGGGACGCGCCACTCCGGAAGGAAGCCGGTTCATGTTTATCTGGCTTGCCATGTACCTTGGGACCGCGTGGCCGGCTCTCGCGTACTGCCAGCCACTTTTGGCGCTGGGTTTTCTGGTTATCTGGTTCTTTCCGAGTCAATGGATATGCAGGCGAATTGTCCCCCGCTACAACGAAAGCTGGGCGGAGGTATTCGACAGGAAGCTTTCTGATTATGAACCCTTGAATTTGCCCGCCTGGGAACACCTTAAGCACCAGGCCGAAACGGAGGGGCTGACGGTCAGCATTGTCAGCAACTGGTATCAGGAGGAAGCGAGGTCCGTCTGGCCAGAAAAGAAACCAGACCTGAAGTTTCTCCATAAAACTACTGACCGTCGCGGGAAAACGGGAGAGGAGTGAAACGTAATACGGCAATCCCCCTAATCACCCCACCTCCCGCATCAAAACTGAAATCAATATCAATGGTGGCTATATGAGATACACAACCGATTCAGAAATAGGTCTTAACCCTCGCGGGCTTTTCCTCATCATGGGGGGAGCTATCGTCATCGCCAGCCTGCTTATTGCCTGGCTCTCATTTTACAGTATTAACGAAGGTGAAAGGGGAGTGCTGCTGCGAAACGGGCGTATTGTTAAAGTCGCTCAGCCCGGCCTGGGACTGAAATGGCCGATCATCGAAAGCGTGGAGAAAATAACCGTAAGGAATGAGGCCATGCTTTATGAAGGTATGAGCGCCTACAGCTTCGATCAGCAACCCGCAAAAATGACCGTATCCGTGAACTTCCATGTTCTGCCGACCGAAGTGGAACGCGTCTACAGTGGTTATCAGACGGTTGAGAACATGAAAACGCGGCTGATTGCCCGGCAGATACCTACACAGCTGGAAAACGTTTTTGGACGATATACCGCAATAAGCGCGGTTCAGGACAGAGCGAAGCTGGTACAGGATATGCAGGCCGCGCTACGGAAAAGTGTTGATGGACCGGTGGTGATTGATACCGTACAGATTGAAAACATCGACTTCTCGCCGGCGTATGAGAAATCCATTGAAGACAGAATGAAAGCAGAGGTGGCCATTGCCACACGGACGCAGAACCTCCAGACAGAGAAAATTCAGGCTCAGATAGCGGTCACTCAGGCTCAGGCCCAGGCTGACAGTAAACTGGCGGCAGCAAAGGCAGAAGCTGAATCAATACGCCTTCGCGGAGCCGCAGAAGCTGAATCCATACGCCAGCGCGGCGATGCACTTCGGGATAATCCCGGCCTGGTCAGTCTGACGACGGCTGAACGCTGGGATGGAAAGCTTCCGGCATCAATGATCCCCGGAGGTACCGTACCTTTCCTTTCGGTGAAGTAACCTCTGACAGCCTCTAATTGTTCACCATCACAACCCTGTAATTCATTTCACTGGAGTGTCTATGTCTGCAATTAGGGCACGTTCTTCATTACTAAAAACCCTGCACAACTATCGCTATTTCCTCATTCCAGCACTGGTATTCACTATCGAACTGACAGTGTGGGCAGTGCTCAATCTTAGAGGCGTGGGTGATATGGGCTGGGTCTCCTGGCGAGTGTCCCTGCTATTAAGCGTGTTCCTCGTATGCTTTAGCGGCTCTGCCTTTAACAAACGCGATGACTGGTACTTTATGTATGGTTCAGTCGTTCCGTGGGGAGGAATGCTGATAGGGACCATTGTTTATGGCTTCATCCAGATGAACCTGAACTTCCTGACGCTGGACATGTTTTATGCCGGCGTGTTTTGTAGCCTTGCTGTGCAGTTGCTTTTCACTGTGATTCAGTGCAACTGCAAATAATCGAAATTGAGTATTACCCCTCCCTGAATACCCCTTAAATTAAAACCGGAGTTACCCCATGAAAAATCTACTGGGTGCTGCACTGCTGTGCAGCGCACTGACCGGCTGCGCCGGTCTCAATTCTGATTTCGACTGCAACAAGACCGCGACCGACCAGTGCCTGACCACCGGTGAGGCCAACAAGCTGGCCGCTCAGGGTAAAAGTCTGGATGACCTGACGGCAGAGAAAACCGCAAAAAAGCCTGCGGGTGAAACCCTGCCGGCACTGCGCAATTCAGCACCGGTCGTGAATCCCTTCCGTCCCGTCTCCGCCGCAGCAACCGGAACCACTGCCGCTAAGCCTGTTGCACCGCGCCCTCTGACCACTGCGCCGGCGAAATCGTCTGGCTCGCTGGTCACGCCGCTGACCACGTCCAGTCATGCGACCCCTGTGCCGGTTAACACTGCGGGCCGCGTTCCGGTTCAGCGTATTCCTGACGCCACGCAGCGCCTGTGGATTGCACCCTGGGTGGACACGGACGACAACTTTCATCAGCCGGCTGTGGTCGAGTTCGTGAAAAACAAATCCCACTGGGATGAGAGCTACCGCGTCATCGGGGAGGGAGGGGAATGAGCAGCCACTACATTTCCGGCAGGAACGGCATCGAATATCTGGCGAAATCGTTAGCCCATTCACGGAAAGGAACGACGCAAATCACCGCCACACAGTCAATCGATACCGACGATGAAACGCTGGCCGTTCTGAGCGTGAGCTGTGACTGGCAGATTAAAACTGCCGGTGATGCCCCGCACTCCGGCCAGATGAACGAAGAGAAGCTGCGTCGCCTGGAGTTGATCCGGGCCGCTGCGGAGGGCCGAAAATGAGTTTTGTCGACAGCCTGATGGATATGCTGAAAAACGGGAAAGAGGAAGACGGTGCAGCAACGGCCCGCAACAACCTTTCCCAGACCTGGGACTATCCGTCCCTGGTTGCTGCGCTGCCTTACCGGTATTACGACGACAAAAATGAAATTTTCGTCAATGCCGGCTCTGCGGGCTTCATTATGGAAGCCGCGCCGCTTCCCGGCGCGAACGAGCAGGTGATGGCCGCGCTCGATGACATGCTGCGTAAGAAGCTGCCCCGCCAGACCCCTGTGACCGTCATTATGCTGGCCAGTAAGTGTGTCGGGGAACGTATCGATCGCGGCGTGAGTAACGACATGTGGAAAGGGGGGATGGCCGATCACCTCAATAAAATTACCCGCGCGTTCTGGCAGCGTTCCGCTCTGCACGGCCTGGCCAACGAACGGGAATACCCGCTCTACCTGCGTAACTACCGTATCTTTATTGTCTACGGTCAGCCCATTAAGCGCGCTTCCCAGGTTCAGCGGGTGATGGATGACCTGATTCAGATACGTAACACCATCCGCGTCTCACTGGGGGCCGCGCGCATCGACAGCATGAACACCGATGTGCACGCTTTCCTGTCTGCGGTACGCGAGCAGATGAACTACCGTCAGGAGCAGGTGCTGACATCCTCCGGGGATTACAACGAGGATGAAAAGCTTAACCGCCAGGTGGTTGATCCGGGAATTGACCTTAAGGTTCATCCATCGCATATCCGGATGGAGCTGCCGGAGACCATAGACGCGCGCGGGACACGCCTGCCGGCATCGGCATGCCGCATCATCAACATGCAGCTTGCTAAAAACCCGCGTCGATTCGCGCTCTGGCAGGGGGCTGACAATCTGCAGAACCTGCGCTTTCCCGATCTCGGGATACCCTGTCCCTTTATGTTGACCTGGACGACGGCGCTGGAAGAACAGACCAAAAGCCAGAGCGAGGCTTTCCGTAAAGACCAGGACCTCTCGAAAAAAGCCAACTCAGCCTACGCTGCACTGTTCCCCAACACCAAAAAGGCTGCAGAGGAATGGCGGCGCACCCGGGAGCAGCTGCACAGCAATGAAATCGCGCTCTGCAATACCTACTTCAACCTGACCCTGTTCGCCCCGGATAACAATACCGAGGCACAGAAGTGTGAACTGGCCGCCGTGAACGTGTTCCGTAAGAACGAGCTGGAAATGGTGACGATACAGTACCAGCAGATGCGTAACTGGCTGGCCAGTTTCCCGTTCGTCATGCAGGAAGGGATGTGGGAAGACCTGAAGATGACGGGGGCAACGCTGCGCTCCAAGTCATGGAACGCGGTGAGCCTGATGCCGGTCGTCGCCGAGCGCCAGCTGTCCAACGTGGGTATGCCATTGCCCACCTACCGGAACCAGGTTGCGTTCTACGACATGTTTGGTGAGGAGAACGGCAGTACCAACTTTAATATCGCCGTCACCGGCACGTCCGGGGCAGGTAAATCCTTCCTGACGCAGGGCATCCTTCGCGATGTACTGAATGCCGGGGGGTACGCCTGGGTTATCGACATGGGGGACAGCTACAAGAACTACTGTCACCAGGCCGGCGGGGTTTATCTCGATGGCTCTAAACTGCGCTTTAACCCGTTCGCCAACGTTAAGGACATTAATCATTCAGCGGAAGGGATTGTGCGCCTGCTGACGGTGCTCGCCAGTCCGACGCAGCCGCTGGATGGCGTCTGTGAAGCGATCCTGCAGAAAGCGGTAATGGATGCGTGGGAGAAGAAGGCAAACAAAGCCCGTATCGACGACGTTCATAATTACCTGACTAATGAGGATGTGAATCAGGCGTCCGCTGACAAGCCGACCATCAACGCGCGTCTCGCTGAGCTGGCCATGCTGCTCGATACGTACTGCACCTGGGGACCTGACGGAGAATACTTCAACGCCGACACCCCGACGCTCGATGGTGAAACCCGCTTCGCGGTGCTGGAGCTGCTGAGCCTGGAAGACAAGCCGAAGCTGCTCTCGTCCATCCTGTTCTCGCTCATTCTGGCGATACAGGAAAAAATGTACCACAGCCCGCGCGACCTCAAAAAAGTCTGCATCATCGACGAGGCCTGGCGTCTGCTGGGTGGCTCCAACCCACACGCGGCAAGGTTTATCGAAACCGGCTACCGCACAGTGCGTCGTCACCGTGGGGCGTTTATCACTATCACCCAGGGCATCAAGGACTTCAGCGCCAGTAAGGAAGCAGAAGCCGCGTGGAACAACAGCTCCACCAAAATCACCCTCTTGCAGGATGCGAAGGCATTTAAACAGTACCTTGCCGATAACCCGGATCAGTTCTCGGACATGGAAAAAGAAGTTATCCGTGGCTTCCAGCCCGCCCTGCAGACCGGTTACAGCTCCCTGCTGATAAACGCCGGTGAATACAGCTCTTTCCATCGCCTGTTCGTCGACCCCGTGACGCGCGCCATGTTCAGCTCGCGCGGCGAGGACTTTGCTTTCATGCAGAAAGTGCAGAAAGAAGCGGGGGCGACTGCGGAAGAAGCGGCGTATCTGCTGGCGGAGAAAAAATACGGCAGTGAACTTCGTGAACTTGAAGAGTGGGTGAAAGCAGCATGAGTGAACAACAGAGCAAACCGTATGACGGCGACACCGTTCGGGACGGTGCAACTATGGCGGGATGGTTGACCTCCCGAAGAATGAAATTAGCAATCTGTGTGCTTGTCTCGCAGATGGTTATGACGGGGATAACATGGATTTACATGAAAAACACAGAGCCAGAGATTGTCGTTTTCGACATGAAGGGGACGGTGGACCTCTTCATGCAGCAGTCCGCTCAGTTACAGCTCGATGAAAACCGGGCTAAAGCGATGACCCAGCAATTCAACGCGGCGCTGACCGGCAGCCTGGATGCGTGGCAGTCCTCACACAACGCCATCGTTCTGGTGAAGCCGGCGGTGATGAGCCCGCAGCGCGATATCACGAATGAAGTCCGTGCTGATATTGCCCGACGCATCCAGGGGGGCCAGTGAAAAAACGACCGCAGCTGATGGCAATACTGCTGCTGATGTTCTCCGCCGGCAGCGGGGCGAAAGATCTCGGTACCTGGGGCAACGTCTTCGAGCCTGCAGAGCAGGACATGCTGGCGTTTATCCAGAATCGCCTAAAGGGAATGGAGCAGACGGGCGAGCTGGACCGCCTTCGCAAAGAGGCAACGGAAAGAGTGAAGGAGCATGCGGTACGTCCGACACCTGTGGAAGGGCTAACGAAAGCGAAGGAATACCGCAGCTTTGCCTGGGACCCGACATTTACCGTGAAGGAAACGATCACAGACATGCAGGGCAACGTGATCGCCCGCAAGGGCGATACGGTCAATCCTCTGGATAAGGTGCCTTTCAGCCAGGTGCTCTTTTTTATCGACGGCGATGATAAGGAGCAGGTGAACTGGACCCGACAGCAGCTCGCCGGCCAGACCAGCGTGAAGGTCATCCTGGTGAACGGCAACATCAAAGAAACCAGTGATGCGCTGAATGAACGTATCTACTTCGACCAGTCTGGCGTACTGACCCGTAAATTCGGTTTTGAACACATCCCCGCGCGGATATCGCGCGACGGCCACGTGATGAAAGTGGAAGAAATTCCGGTATCAGGAGCGAAAAAATGAGTGCAACAACGTTAGGTGACCTGTTTCCCGAAATGCGTCAGGCGGTCACATCCCATCGACGTTACGGCAGAAAACCGCGTAAACCCGCTGAGATAACGCCGCGCATGGGAACAGCAGAACGGCTGAAGACGCTGTATCCCGAAATTGACTCCTGGCATCCGGTACTGGTGACCAAAGCCTGGCTCCACTGGTGTGAGCAGAACCAGCAGGACAGCCGGGAGCCGTCCAGGCGTGATGAACGTTTCCCTGACTACATCATTCACCTCTTACTGGAGAACATGCGGGCCGAGGACAGCGCGAAACGTAAAAAGGGCCCGACGCTGTCACTTTCCGAGCGTCTCGACAGGTTGTTTGCAGGCGAAGGGCAGGAGAACGCCGAATGTCACTGATACACAATACCGCTGTGCCGCCAGCATCTCAGCATATGGCTGGTCACAATGCTTATACCAAAAGCTGTGACGAAACCGTAAATCAACTCTGTCAGCTATACCCTGAGATCGCTTCATGGCAACCGGCGCTGATCGCCGGTGCCTGGCACCAGTGGTGCGCGAATAACCAGCGTCAGCCTGTAGCGCCGGAAGAACGAGATGAGGCGTTTCCCCTGTACCTCGTCAGGCTTATCCGCAACAGAATGGAGGAGATGAACGCATGGCGTTAATCAGTTGCTTCACCGGACCTCAGGGGCTGCAGGGGATGCTCACCTGTTTGCGTGATACTGAGGGCATGACCGGTATTCTGGTCGTCATTGCGCTACTCGCTGGCTGGATTGTTGTTCAGTACGTGGCATGTGCCCGGCGTGAACGCCGGGCGTGGGAGAGCAGACCGGGAATACCTGTCCCTCTGGCGCAATTTGGCAGTGCCCGGCATGCCGATGCGGTTCACGCCTTTGCTAACCGGGAATACTATCAGATATTGCTCGCAGAGCTGGAAAAAGGCCTGACTGAGGCGGGCTATGCACTGACACGCGATGAATCACTGCGCGTGACGATCCCAGAGGCTGACCGGCTACAAATTAGCCGCCGGATTTTCCGGGCACGCCAGAACTATACGTCGCCGAGAGTCTCTGAGGAGGCGATGCAGGACAACTTAGATGCGGCAGTGAACGATGGGTACGCCGGCTCCTGGCTCAGCTTACTCATACGTGGCAGTGAGCGCATTGGCTGGTACATCACGAGACCGGCAAACAGCCAGTGATCAACCGCGCTGCCCTTCAGGATGTTCGGTGCTCACTGCGTTGCGCTCCGCCTCAGCCTGAATGTCATCCCGGTTTCCGATTAACCCCCGACCAGGTAACGCCATGAAAAAAGACCCTGTTACTGAAAAGGGCCGGAATGTCACCTCAGTACGTCACGATGAGGGTTCGGCCCGACAGATGGATGAAATCCTCAACGATAATCCACTGTACAAACCCTCGCATGTTCTGCGCGGAGCCATTCTTGCCCTGTACGAAATGAGCCAGGAAGAACGTCTGGCCATCATTATGAAAGCGGCCGGCAAAGCCAAAAACCATTAATCCTTTTATAAGCCCTCCCGCCGTCCGGTGGCTGCGGCACTCCCGGAGATACCCCATGACTCACCCTGAATCTGTCAGGCCGGTGACGGTTACCCGTGACCGCAATGGCTTCTGGACGCACCCTCATTATTTTGTACCTGCCCGTGATGAGGCCACACAGACTGAATTCGGCGACTGGATGCGCCAGCACAATCTGACCTGTGCCACCCGCTGGATGGAAAACGACGCGCCTCCGCAGGTGATCGCCGACTGGGAAAAGGGAAAACAAAACATCAGTGACTGGCTCCCTTCCGCGCCAGAGGGGGAGGGCTGGTTCATTGGCTCCATTCATGACACTGAGGACGGCCCGGTCTGTGTATGGCTGCGGGAGGTGAAATGAAGCGTTTCTCATGGCTTGCCGGCGTGATGCTGGTCCTGCTGTCCTGGATGCCAGCTCAGGCAACGGCTGCAGCCAGCAACGCGGGTGATGGCCGCTGGGTTAACCCGATAAGCGATGTCTGCTGGAAGTGTCTGTTTCCGATGACGCTCGGCAATATTCAGCTGGCCGCCGGTCCACAAAAGGATACCAACAACCCGGCTTCGCCGATCCAGATTTGTCCATATGGTGTGTTTTATCGTATCGGTCTGGCCATCGGGTTCTGGGAGCCAATGGCGATGGTGGACGTAACCCGTGAGCCTGGGGTCATGGTCAACATGGGCGGCTTTAAAATAGATCTCGGACGAACGGGAACGGGAACCGCAGGGCAGAGTGACCGGCCCGCTGCCGGCACGTTCTACCATGTTCACTGGTACAAATACCCGCTGATTTTCTGGCTGAACATCATCACCAGTCTGGGGTGTCTGCAGACCGGCGACATGGATATTGCCTATCTCTCCGAAGTCGATCCTCTCTGGAATGACAGCACACTCTCGATGCTGATTAACCCCGAGGCAGCGCTGTTCGGCAACCTGATCGCTCAGGGGGCCTGTGCTGCTGACGCAGCTGCATCATCAGCTGGCCTTCCTCTGTCACCGCTGTTCTGGTGCGCAGGTAGTCAGGGTTCTATCTACCCGCTAACAGGCTTTACCAGCGGTGAGTTTTCTCCGCTCGAGGCCTCTCTGCTGGTCGGAGAGCGAATGGCCTTCAAGCTGCATCGTGAGGGGCTGGTATGGAACTCTGTGGGCGCGGACGTCGCCGTATGTAACCAGTATCCATCCCCGATCATCCCGAAAGAGCGATGGCGATACCAGATGGTGAATATGTACCCCGAACCGGGCAACTGCCATCCCTTCGGGGCCAGCACGCAGCTCTGGGGCACAACGCATAACTCTCCATCCTCCAAAAAGAACTTCGGCTACCTCTTCTGGCGCAAACGTAACTGCGTATTCCTTTAAGGACATGACAATGAAAAACGCTTATCTCCGGGCGCTGACGATCAGCGTCATGATTGCTTTCGCGCCGCTGGCCCTGGCGAGCGCCCAGACCGATATCTCCGTCTCCGACCACAGCTGGATCAAAGGTCAGCAGGATGCGCTGGCAGCGATGAAGGAAGACCTGCAGGGGCATCCTGCGGCCGCACCCGTCTTACCGCAGCAGCAACTGGACCTGATTAACCGCCTGCAGGGCGATATCGCAGCCCAGACCAATAAGATGGGGGAAAAAGACACGTTCCCGGCTATTTACTTTGTGAGCCTCGGTATTCCGCGTGAAGGTCTGCTGCCGATGCTGAAGGATGCCCGTCGTTACAACATACCGCCGACGCTGCGCGGCCTGGTTAATAACGACATGCGACAGACCGCGGCGGCAATGTTTGAGCTGAGTAAGGAGGACAAGGACGCCGGCGTGCAAATCGATCCAACGTTGTTCACTCAGTACAACATCACCACGGTACCCGCCCTGGTGGTGACCTGCCCAGGCCGCTATGACGTAATCAGGGGAAGTCTGCCCCTGCAGCAGGCTCTCGAAAAAGTAGCTGAAAGTGGTGATTGTGCGGCAACGGCACGCCATCTTCTGGAGGCCGGAAAATGAAAAAACTGCTTTCAACGGTGCTGATGCTGTTTCCGCTTCTGGCTGGCGCAGCTGATCCTGCCTTTGAGGCGGGAGCGAGCTTTGGCAAAGGTAATGCTTCCGCCGGGACGGGAGCCCTGAAAAATCCGGATACCGTCACGGGGGCAATACCAGGCTATACCGCTAACCCACCGGAGAAAGGGTATTACGGCGGCGTGGATGGTGGTGACGGTGGGCTCGCCAACAAAGGGCAGGCCGCTCTGCAGGGCAATGACGCAGCGCAGTCGGTTATCAACTCCGGAAAAACGAACCCGACGCCCGCCATAGACCCGAACGCACCTTTCATCACTATCGGTAAAAATGCGGAAGCTGGCGCTGACGGTGTGCTAAACGGGACCGCGAACCAGTGTAAGGAGGTGACGGTATCGAAAACCACCTTTGAAAATTACACCTGCGATAAGGATGTGGCCTCAGTGGAAGCCTGTTCAAGAACGGCAACACCTGGCGGACATACTTCCACCACGACAGTGCAGAAAACTTTCACACTGACGGCGGCCAATGGCGATGTTGTTTTTACGAATAACGGTACTTCCTTAAGTTTTAGTTTTAAAGCGCCGGCATCAGGACCGGTGATCAGCGCGCATTTTTACTGGGCGGATCGCGATGTCAATGCCGGGAAAATCTCCTGGTGGGGCGTCAGTCAGACGATTGTCGGAAAAGCCTTTAACTGGGAAATGCCGGGCGCTCCGGGGACACCGTTGTCGCAGGGGGGCTCGTTACCTGCCGGTTCCTATCAAAGCACCGGATGTGTTAGCGGAAAGCAGGATGTTTGTAGAAAACATATCCGGGAGCAGATAGCTGACTTTCAGTCAGGCGCGTCAGGCTTCACGCTCGTGCTCGTTATGAATGCAGTCGAGACTACTTTTGTCCCGGAAGTGAACTGGTCCTCATCCTGTGGCCTGGATATGTCGAAGGCGCAAAAAACCACGTCAACCTGCACCTCTCCGGGCGGAAATAAAACCATTGTGAACAACGGTCAGAGCTATAACGTTTACAGCGACTGCTGGCAGTACACCGATAACTATGTCGTGCCGTCAGACTCCACCGGAACCTGCGGAACGCTGATGACGAACCCCTCCTGTACGGCGGCAGGCAACACCTGCACTGAATCGACCGACGGGCAGTGTACCCATATGAGCTACACCTACCAGTGTCAGACCACGCATCAGTCGGGCGGCCTGGTCTGCGGCGGCGACTACATCTGTAAGTCAGGCGAGTGTGACGACACCAATGGTGCCGGAAGCAGCGGTTTTGATACGGCCGTGGCCAAACTGGCAGGACTTGCCTCGGCGGCTGAAGACGCAAAAGACGCCAGCAGTACCATTGAGGTCAAAGCCTTCACGGGGAAAGCCATGCGCTGCCGTAAAGCCTTTGCTGGTTTCTCTAACTGCTGCAAAGACTCTGGCTGGGGACAAAGCGCCGGACTGGCCGCATGTGATGACGAAGAAAAAGCAATCGGCAAGGCCAAAGCAAAAAAAATCACCGTCAGCGTGGGCGAGCGGTGCGATCGCCAGGTGCTGGGTGCCTGCATCCAGAAAAGTCAGGTTTACTGCGTCTTTGACGGCAAGCTTGCCCGCATCATTCAGGAGCAGGGACGTCGCGACCAGCTGGGCGTGAAGTTCGGCAGCGGTGACAGTCCAAACTGCCGGGGGATCACGGTCCCGGAGCTGCAGCGTATCGACTTCGACAAAATCAACTTCTCTGACTTCTACGAGGATTTGATGAAGAACCAGAAAATCCCCGATACCAGCGCGCAGGTCCAGCAGATTAAGGAGCGTATTGCCGCGCAGGTGAATCAGCAGGGAGGTGGCAAATGAACCGTGTCCTCTGTGGCCTGCTCATGGTGCTGGCGAGCCATACGGTGCTGGCCGAGGAGATTATTACGCCGGCAGAGCCGTTCACCGGCTGGTCCTGGTACAACGAACCGAAAAAGCCGCCGGAGCAGTCCAGAAAGCCACAGCAGCCTGCACCGCAGGCCATTCCGGATCTCAGTAAAATGTCCCCGATGGAGCAGGCCCGGGTACTGAAAGGATACACCCAGGAGGCGCTTAACCGCGCGATTCTGTTCCCGTCGAGGGAAAACACGGCGACGTTCCTGCGCTGGCAGAAGTTCTGGACAGATCGGGCATCGATGTTCAGTCAGTCCTTTGCGGCGGCGCAGCTGAGCCACCCGGACCTCGACTACAACCTGGAGTATCCGCACTACAACAGCATTGCGCCGTTTATGCAGACCCGCGACCAGCAGACGCGGCAGAGCGCCGTGGAGCAGCTGGCGCAGCAGTACGGTTTGTTCTACTTCTACCGGGGCAGCGACCCGATTGACGTGCAGATGGCGGGCGTGGTGGCGGACTTTGCGAAAACCAACGGTATTTCGCTTATCCCGGTATCGGTTGATGGCCAGGTGGCAGCCTCCCTGCCGCAGAGCCGTCCGGATACGGGCCAGTCCCGGTCGATGAATATTACGCACTTCCCGGCGCTCTACCTCGTTGACCCGCGCAGCAAGAATTACCGCGCGCTGTCATACGGCTTCATGACGCAGGATGACCTGTCGAAGCGATTCCTGAACGTGGCCACCGGCTTTAAACCCAACTCCTGAGAGTCTCTTATGACAAAGATGCTTTTACCCCTCATCCGTGATGCAGGGCGTTTCGCCCTGTACACCTTTGTCTTCGGCCCCGCGCTGTTGCTGTACGGTATTGTGATAGCCATCTCGCTGGAGGGCTCGCTGGCGGGACAGTTTGTGAAAGAGGCGCAAACGCTAACCGAAGGCGCGCCCGCCGGAAAGGTGATGCAGTGCGTCACGCATCATGAAGCGGCACCACAACCCCGGCTACCTGAGCCCGGCGAGGACGCAAGTCCCCCTCCTTATGAGTTCCCGCCGGTACAGTTTTGCCATCGTGAACCGGTTGACAGCGAGCTGTGGATAAAGCCGATGAATGCAACGCTCCTCAACCTCTGGCTGATGGGCGCGCTGTTCGGCGCGGCTGTGGCCTTTCTGGCTCATCTTTATATTCATCGTTCCACCACCTCACGGCAGATGCCGGGGGTATGGCAAAGGGAGACACACGAATGAAACCCGCTATTCTCGCAGGGCTGATTTTCTGGGGCACGATGGCGCGCGTACTGAGCGAGCTGATGACCTGGTCGGTTGAGCATACGCAGCAGGGGCTCTTATGGTTGTGCAATGGTATGTGGGCCGTGGCGGCTGGCATGGTGGCGTATGCCGTCTATCGCTGGTTCCGTTACGAAAGAGGGCAGGCGCATAAGGAAGCCGATCATGAACATTAAAACCGGACTCACTGCGCTACTGTTATCCCTGCCCCTGCTGGCGAATGCCGGTGCGCGAGAGGAGTTAATGGCGCTTGAAGCATCAAAAACGGCCTCATCTGCAGACGCTGCAGCCATCACCGCTTCCACCATTCCTGTACCCGCGCAAGCCAGCCTGATGGCGCTGCCGGACGGACGTCGGGCTAACATGAAAGATTATGCTGTGGTGCTCTTTATGCAGGCGCACTGCCAGTACAGCGCTAAGTTTGACCCGTTGCTGAAGGGCTGGGCCGATGAGCATGCCATCAGGGTGTACCCGTACACCCTTGACGGCGGCGGGGACGTATCTTACCCGACCCCGATGATCCCGCGTAAGACGGACCCTAACTCTCCCATCGCAGACGAGATTGTCACCTTCTTCGGAAACGGTTTGCCAATTGCGACACCGACGGCCTTTATGGTCAACGTCAACACCCTGAAAGCTTATCCACTCACCCAAGGGGTGATGGACATCCCGGCACTTGAGAGCCGTATGGCCAGCCTGATTCAGGCTGACACGGATAACGTCGATCCAAAAATGCTGCCGCCAATGCCGGCAAGCGCGCAGGTCACCCCTCAGTAATACAAACGGACTACAAAATGACGACAAATACGTATGCGTTATCGCGTACCGAGCGCGTGTGGCTGTTATTCAGCGTGACGCTGCTTGTGTCCGCAGCGTTCTATGGGGTGCTGGCCCACCGGGTGGTCAGCGTCATGGATCGCCCTGAACTGACAACCTGTCTTCAGGACTTACCGGTGCTTCTGCTCATCTCGTTGAGCATCGGATTCTTTTTCACTGTTACCGGGCTGTACGTCTGCCGGCAGACCCTGGCCAGGAAACCCCGGGAGGAGATTGCATGAGGCCCATCAGACTGAAGACGCTTATCCGAAACCAGGCTTTCGCGATACTGACAGACTGTAGTGCGGATACTGAAACCCGAAAATGGACGGATTTGTTAACCCTGAAACTGTTTTATGCCTTAATTTTTACCGCCGTAGTCGAAAGGGTATACGTGACGTGCGCCATCACAACGCTCAGTGAGCTGTCCGTTGACCGCGCCGAACAGTTTACGCTCTCGCTTCTCATCCACTATCCGCAGTACCTGTTGTGGGGCGTTATGGCCGCGATTTGGGTGCTCATTGCGGTGAATTTACTTGTCTGCAGCTGGCTCTGTCTGGCCAGATATCTTTGCCGCAAAATTAACCGTGCTGACAGCCCGGCAGGCAAGGATACGCAAGCTGTGGAGGTGCCAAATGATTAAGGCGCTTATTACGGCAGGTGTCGTGTTCTTCTCAGGTCTGGCAGCTCTGCCTGCTCAGGCGGACGTCAACGGCGATCTGAACGGCTTCTTCAATAATCTGGGCTACAGCGGCAACGTGACTCAGGCGCAGGCCTGGCAGGGGCAGGCGGCAGGGTACTTCTCCGGCGGCTCAGTTTACCTCCGGAACCCCGTCAAAAACGTCCAGCTGATCTCAATGCAGCTGCCTTCGCTGAACGCCGGCTGCGGCGGTATCGATGCCTATCTCGGGGCATTCAGTATGATCAGCGGTGAGGAAATCCAGCGATTTGTGAAGCAAATCATGAGCAACGCCGCTGGCTATGCATTCGACCTGGCCCTGCAGACGATGGTACCAGAGCTGAAGCAGGCTAAAGACTTCCTGCAGAAGCTGGCCAGTGATGTTAACTCCATGAACATGAGTTCGTGCCAGGCAGCTCAGGGCATTATCGGCGGGCTGTGGCCCGTGACGCAGGTTTCCCAGCAGAAAATCTGCCAGGACATTGCCGGCGAAACCAACATGTTTTCCGACTGGGCGGCTTCCCGTCAGGGCTGTACCGTCGGAGGACAGGGTGACAAAGTCACAGCTAAAGCCGGTGATGCTGAGAAGGATCAGGTGCTGAAGAACAAAAACCTTATCTGGGACACCCTCAGTAAGAATGGTCTTCTCGGCAACGACCGCGCGCTGAAGGAGCTGGTCATGAGTACCGTCGGCTCCATCATTTTCAACAAAAACGGCGATGTAACAATTCTAACGCCACTGGTTGATAACCGCGACCTGATTAAAGTCCTGATGCGCGGGGGAACGGCGAAGGTCTACGGATGTGATGAATCCACTCTGTGTTTGGGACCTGTTGTCACTAACCTGACGATTTCCGAGTCCAATGCGCTGGTCACGCTGGTGAAAAACCTGATGCTCTCAATGCAGAACAAGCTGGTCGACGATACTGCGCTGACCGATCAGGAAAAAGGCTTTGTGAACACCACCTCTGTGCCGGTACTGAAGTACCTGACTAACGCCCAGAGTATGGGGATGAGCGCCACATACCTGCTGCAGGTGTCTGACTTCATTGCCCAGGACCTGATGATTCAGTACCTCCAGGAGCTGGTAAAACAGGCAAGCCTGTCGCTGGCCGGCAAGAACTTCCCTGAAGAGGCGGCCGCTAAACTACGCGACAACATCATTCATGCGCAGGGACTTCTCGCTGACATGAAGCTGCAGTCTGCCGCTGACCAGAACGCCCTGGACGGCATCGACCGCAACATGCAGTACCTGCAGCAGCAGGTATCCACCATTGTTTCAGGCTCCTATCAAAGCAACTATCACTGGGGTGATCGCTGATGCTTGAGATATACACCATTTATGGCGGGGGAATGTGGAAAACGGCGCTGGACGCCGTTGTCACCCTTGTCGGTCAGAATACCTTCCACACCTTAATGCGTATTGCCGGCACCTTTGGGGTGCTGGCCGTACTGCTCACGTTCATCAAACAACGTAACCCGATGGTTTTCGTCCAGTGGCTGGCGGTCTTCATGATCCTGACAACCATCCTGCTGGTTCCGAAACGCTCAGTGCAGGTCATTGACCTGTCTGATCCCGGTGCAGTCTGGGTAACCGATAACGTACCGGTTGGCCTGGCGGCTATCGCGTCGCTGACGACCAGTATCGGGTACAAGATGGCGTCGGTTTACGACATGCTGATGGCCAGACCCGACTCGGTAACCTACAGCAAAACCGGGATGCTGTTTGGCTCGCAAATTGTGGCGGAGACGAGTGACTTTGCCACGCAAAACCCGGAGCTGGCGCAGATGCTGCCGGATTACGTGGAAAACTGTGTGATTGGCGACATTCTCCTTAACGGTAAATACACCATCAATCAGCTGCTCAATTCCACTGACCCGCTGACGCTGATAACCAGTAACCCAAGCCCGCTGCGGGGCATTTTTAAGATGACCTCCACCTCGCGCCAATTCCTGACCTGCCAGCAGGCCGCAACGGAGATCCAGAAGCTGGCCAATACTGACGTTAACCCTGGCAGCGCGACGTTCACGTGGCTGACGAGAAAGGTCTTCGGCAACAAGCTGAATGGCGCGTCGCTTCTGGCCAACTCAATGGGTGAAAGTTATGGATTCTTCTATGCCGGTGGCATGACGGCTGCGCAGATCATGAAGAACAACATCACGAACAGTGCAGTACGGCAGGGGATTAAAGGTTTTGCCGCTCGCTCGTCCGACACGGCTAACCTGCTTAATCTGGCCACAGAGAACGCGGCAACCAAACAGCGTCTCGCCTGGGCTGCAGGTAACGAACTGGCGACCCGAACGCTGCCGTTTGCACAGTCCCTGCTGATGCTTATCCTGGTGTGCCTGTTCCCGCTGATGATTGCGCTGGCTGCGTCAAACCACACGCTTTTTGGTCTGAACACACTGAAAATATACGTTTCCGGTTTTATCTACTTCCAGATGTGGCCGGTTATGTTCGCCATTCTTAACTATGCCGCCAACTACTGGCTGCAGAGTCAGTCCGGGGGCACGCCCCTGGTGCTGGCCAACAAGGATGTGGTTGCACTGCAGCATTCTGACGTGGCGAATCTTGCCGGGTATCTGTCCCTTTCCATTCCGGTGCTGTCGTTCTATCTGACCAAAGGTGCGGCGGCGATGGGCTCTCAGGTGGCAGGGAGTGTACTCAGCTCGGGTGCCTTCACGTCGGCAGGTGTGGCAGCAACCACAGCGGACGGTAACTGGTCGTTTAACAACATGTCGATGGACAATGTCAGCCAGAACAAGATGGATACTAACCTGATGCAGCGTCAGGGTCAGCAGACGTGGCAGGCAGATAATGGCTCCACGCAGACTCAGACGGCAGGTGGCCATACGGTTATCGACGGCTCGGGTGCAATGTCGAATCTGCCGGTGAACATGAAGCTCAGCCAGCTGGCCAGCAGTGGATTCCAGGAGTCTGCCCGTCAGTCGCAGGTTCAGGCGCAGACTGCTCTCGATGGCTACAACCACAGCGTTACCAGCGGCTGGTTACAGCTCTCTCAACTTTCTAACCAGACCGGTACCAGCGACAGCCTGATCAAAGGCAGTGAAAACAGTCAGGCCACTAACGCAACACGCGGTGCTGGCATGATGTTGTCTGCCGCTGAAAGTTATGCGAAAGCAAACAACATCTCGACGCAGGAAGCCTATAACAAGCTGATGGATATCAGTAATCAGGGGTCTGTATCTGCAGGCATTAAAGGGACGGCCGGAGGGGGGCTTAATCTGGGCGTTGTTAAGTTTGGTGCCGAAGGAAGTATTTCAGGCGATTTGCGGCATTCTACGGGCAGCTCCAGAGGAATTCAGGATTCTGATTCCCATTCGCAGGATATGCGACATGATCAGAATGGCCAGGCAGTTAATGACTTCCGCCAGGGTATGGATATGGTTAAAAGTAGCCGTATCACCGATGGCGCGAATCATTCTGAGAATGCTGCAAGCAGCAATGTTCAGCAGCTGGCCGCAACGCTCAATGATGCAGAAAGCCAGTACCATCAGTACACCACCAGTTCGACGCAGAGTAACGAGTTCAGCCGTATGGCCACCGTTGCGCAGAACCAGAGCGCAAGCCTCGATACGAACTATACGCAGGAGTTTGTGGACTGGGCGGCTAATAAGTACGGTGATAAGGCACAGTCCATGCTGACAAGTGCGCCGTCGGCGCGAGAAGCAGCGATGGAATTCGTAAATGAACGTCTCAAACCTGAAATCATGGGGGATTATCAGCAGGGCCGTTCAGATCTTACCAGCGGCCAGGAGCATGCAGCATTCAGTGGGGAGCATATCGTACAACCAGCGCGAGGCAGTCAACAGGTATCAGGTTCATCTGGCCATGATGCTGGAGTCAGTTACAGCTCTCAGGATGGCGGTGCTCATAGCTCGGGAGGTATTGGCAATGCCCAGACTAACGGAACGACTCAGGGCGCTGAATATGGAAGCCTGCAGGGTGGAAATTATTCTGCCAGAACAGATGATTCTGTTTCTCCGGGGATTGGGCAGTCAACTGTTCATCAAGGGCAAGCAGGCGGACAGAGAAGCAGCTCGGGTAATATCACCTCGTCGGCAGGGATGGTTGAAGCCGGTGGACGCACCACTGCAGATGAAAGGACAGGCCACACTGCAGAATCGCATCCTGAGTTCCAACATTCAGGTACCGTCAGGGAGCAAGGAACCACGCATGGACAGGGGAGTGATGTTACTCATAGCCGTTTAGGCATTAATGCTGGCGGAGAAAAAGTACGTGGTGATGCCATGCAGGAGTCATACAAAGAAAATCAGACTAAGCTGCATGAACATTCCTCGCAGGGTTTTGGTCCCCAGAATGAGTTACAGCGCCGAGTGGCGGAACAAAGATCTGAAAATGAGCATAAAATCAACGAATCTTCTGGAGAAATTGGCAAAAAACAATCCACTGTTCAGGCATCCAGTGATATCCTGAAAGGAGAAAACTTAATCGGTCAAGGGCGATTCAAGCTTGGTCGTGCCGAAGCTGAACTGGATCAATCAAGTAAACTCAATCCGTTTAATGATCTCCAACCAGATGAGCTGCAACAGAGAGTGGCAGAATTAAGGAAGAAAACTGGAGGGTAAAATGACCAAAAAGGTAAGTGCTTATTGTTGTTTCATTCCAATCGGCATTTATGCAGCTTATTCTGTAAGCCTGCAATTACTTTTTGACGTGCCATTTATGGCTAAGAGCATGCTCTTATCAGTCATACCCAGCGCCATATATATGTTCTGCATTTGGAAGTTACGAAACAGCAAAAGAGGGATGAGCTTAAAAGCGACGCTCCTGTGTAACACGATGCTTGCAGTCTTGCTAACTTTCTTGGTGGCATTTGTTGGCAATGATACCGAAAGTGCTCTCATAGCAGGCATAGCCGTTCACTCGCTGATAGCTTTCATCTTTGTGGGAACAGTATTGCGGCCTATTACTTTCAAGGATAATACCCTTCTTAAGGATGAAGATAATGGCCGGATATATGTTATCCGAAATGGGATAGCTCATATGTTGCCAGATAATGAGGCTCAACTCCTCAGCACTAGTGACAACAAAATTATCAGTTTTTCAGGCAGTCATATGAGTTTCCAGGATGGTGGAATAACCAATATTCCTCTGAATACTTCCTTCAACGATTCGTTCAGTAACGGAATAACTGTGAACCCTGCGTCAGGAATGCCAATGGTTGGTGGCATCTCTGGCCTGGATATACACGGAAACAGTTGGGGAACAAACTTCAACGAACCTTCAAATACGTATGACCCTAACCGGGGATACTGAGAGTAAGGGGGCAATGGCCCCCTTAATTTTTGTAGTAATCTAAGTCAATCATCTATTTAACCTAAATTCCCTTTCAAATCAGCCGATAACGTCTCTGTTAGCTATATCTCGCTAACGGGGACGTTTTTCTATGCACAGGATGAATTCATGAAATTAAAACAATTAGCCGTTGTAGGTCTGATCGCATCTACTCTCGCTCTGTCTGGTTGTGGTGCCATGTCCACAGCGGTGAAGAAACGTAATCTCGATGTCAAAACCCAGATGAGTGAAACCATCTGGCTGGAGCCATCATCAGAGAAGACTGTTTATTTGCAAATCCGTAATACATCTGACAAGGACATGTCTGGTCTGCAGGCACAAATTACAAATGAACTGGCCGCGAAAGGCTACCGCGTCTCCAGCTCTCCGGACACGGCCTACTACTGGATTCAGGCAAACGTGCTGAAAGCCGAGAAAATGGATCTGCGCGATGCCCAGGGCTTCCTCAAGACCGGCTATGAAGGTGCGGCAATGGGTGCGGCACTGGGCGCGGGTATTACGGCGTATAACTCATCGTCTGCTGGCGCAACGCTGGGTGTCGGTCTGGCCACCGGGCTGATCGGTATGGCTGCAGATGCAATGGTTGAAGACGTCAACTACACGATGGTGACCGATCTGCAAATCTCCGAGCGCAGCAAAGCGGCCGTCACGACCGACAATATTGCCGCCCTGAAGCAGGGAACGTCCGGCATTAAGCTGCAGACCAGCACGGAGCAGGGCAACCGTGCTAAATATCAGACCCGCGTGGTATCCAACGCCAACAAGGTGAACCTCAAGTTTGAAGAGGCGAAACCTGTTCTCGAAGCACAGCTGGCCAAATCCATCGCTGGCATCATGTAATGCCCTGCGGCTGCGGCGATCGTCGCAGCCGTTCTTCTTCCCCCGCTGATTTTTAACTGTGCTCATTCCGGGCAGGGTGCGTCAGTGCTTTCTGTCAGTTACCAGTAATTACGCTTCCTCGCATGACTGCGCCAGGCGCAGCCCTGCCTGCGGCGAGCGTTGCGTCCTTAATTTCAAAGGAGTTCGTCCATCATGATGCATCAGATAAATGAACGTGCAGATTACTCAGCTGAATTCTGGTCGCTTATCCATCTGGAAAGTGAGCTGATGGTAGCGAGGGCTTATCTGAATGTCTTTGGTTCACTTCCTGAGGGGCACGGAATGACCTTCATTACTGGCTGGGCTGGCTATGAATTCACTCTATATGGTCTGGAACCCCAGGAATGGTATTCACCGGTTTATAAGGATGTGGCCTCCTCAGTCCGCTCTATGGCTGCATACATTAATGCACAGGACTGGGAGGACGGATGTCAGCAGGCCAGATATGAACTGAGTCTGATGTAATAACCTGACGTTTTCCCACTCGCGGTACCACGTATTTCATCACCCTTTTCAACGTTTCTTCTCTGATAACACACATCACCGCGCAGGTGATGCGATAACGGCCGGACAACACTCTATGAGCTTCGCAGGAAAAAACCTCACCCAGGGCGGGCAGATGACCGCCTATCGCTGGCGCATGTTCATTCAGGTGAACAACTGGATAGGATTCTGGATCTTCATCCTGTTCGCCGTGCTGACTACCGCCATTTTTCTCTGGCGAATTCCACAGGAAGCCCTTGATAACGGCTCCCTGTGGTGGTTCGCCAGCATCAACAGCAGTTTTATCGAACTGATGCCGGCAACGGGGACGCCAAAAATTTACGACGTCCACTACTGGTATGCGCCAACGGCGACGATGATGGTGCTCAAAATGACCCTGCCGCAGATCTATGCGGACCCGTACATGCAGGCTATGGGTGACCAGTGCCTGACTGAGCTGCAGTGGGCGGCCTGTGCCAGCGGGCTGTTCAGTATGGTGGTGTTTATCGCCGTGACATGGTTTATCGCCAATATCGGTCGTAAGGAAAGTGAAGACGAATACATTTCCGGGATGCAGCTGACTGACAAGCCTGCCGAAGTTAATAAGCTGCTGCGTAAAAACGGTGAGTTCTCTGACCTGCGCGTGGGTGATCTGCATATGGTCAGGATGGCGGAGGTACTCAATTTCCTGATGCATGGCACTATCGGGGTGGGGAAGTCGACGCTAATACGCTGGTTACTCGACTACATCCGCAAACGTGGTGACCGGGCCATCATCTACGACTCCGGCTGTACCTTCACAGAAACCCATTACAACCCGTCCACCGATTTCATACTCTGTGCTCACGACGAACGCTGTGCCAACTGGCAGATGTGGGGCGAGTGTGTCGACGCCGTTGATTATGACAACCTGGCCGCCAGCCTTATTCCGGTGGAAGGCGACTCAGATCCGTTCTGGGTATCCAGCTCGCGAACCATCTATGCCGACCTGGCCATTCGTATGTCTACGGACCCGGAACGCAGTATTGAGAAGTTCCTCAAAACCCTGCTGTCTCTCAGCATGAAAAATCTGCGTGACTATCTGGCCAACACGCCCTCAGCCAACCTGGTTGAGGAGAAGATCGAGAAAACGGCCATTTCCATTCGCTCAGTGGTAACCAACTACGCCAAAGCCCTTCGCTACCTGCAGGGGCTGGATGACGGAACAAAGCCACCATTCACCATCAGAGAGTGGATGACGCAGGAACGCTATGACAGCAGCTGGCTGTTTATTTCAACCCAGGCTCGTCACCGCAAGAGTGTACGCCCGCTGATCTCACTGTGGGTATCTCTGGCCACGCTGATGCTGCAGAGCATGGGGGAGAACAGCGACCGCCGCGTATGGTTCATTATCGATGAAGCCCCCAGCCTGCAGCGCATCCCCGAGCTTGCCGAGACACTTGCTGAGGCGCGTAAGTTCGGCGGCTGTTTCGTGCTGGGGATGCAGAACATGGCCCAGCTGGTTCACGTCTATGGCCGCGAGCTGGCCAAAAGCATCTTTGACCTGATGAATACCCGTATGTACGGTCGTTCGCCGAGTGCCGAGATGGCCAAAGTGGTGGAAGAGGAGCTGGGCAACCAGCGTAAGCGCAAAATCCGCGAGCAGAACAGCTACGGTCTGGACCAGGTGCGTGACGGTGTGTCCCTCGGTAAGGACGAGGTCAATAACCCCATTGTCGACTACGAGCAGATCATGCGTCTGCCAAACCTCAACTTCTACGTGCGCCTCCCGGGTGAGTATCCGGTCGTCCGTCTGAAGCTGAAATATCGCGCCCCGAAGAAGCGGCAGGCAGGCCTGATCGAGCGCAACATCCGTGATGCGCTTAGTCCAGAGCTTGAGAGGGTTATTCAGGAGAACGAGCGCGCAGCGGCGGCTGCAGGTCTGACATTCCCGACCGGAGACGAAATGCTGGAGAAGGGAAGCGAGACATCATCTGCTGCTGACGGTTCTGCACCGGTTTCATCAGCAGGGGCAACCGGCTCGCCGGCGGCATCGCCCGTCGAAAAAGTGGCTCGTGCCCGAATGGAGGAACCGAATCCATCACGCAGCGCTGCACCTGAACGGCAGCCGGTACCAGCCAGGGAGCCCGTGACATCCCGAACAGCGCCAGTGGTCCCGGAAGTAGTGACTGAAAAACACAGCACGGTGACAGACCCTGTCACCGAAGACAAAAAAGACAACGTTGTTTCTCTTCGTATTGTCGGGCTGGCTAAACGTACCGCTGAAGCACCGGGCAAAGCACCGGTCGTGGCCGATGTATCTGGCAGCAAATCTCCTGCTGGCTCCGTACAACCGATGCCGGATGCTCTCAAAGCCCTGCGAAATCGTCAGCACATATCTGAACCGCCCGTCGCATCACCCCTGAGCATGCTGCACAGGGCGCGTCAGCGTCCTGCCACTTCAGAAGGCGATCAGCAGACCGAAGAAAGCGGTGGCGAATCAATGAATCTGGATATGAAGGTGACGGCACTGCCTGACGGCGGCCTGAGTATGACGACGGCAGGGAAGTCAGTGACACCGCAATCCCCGGATGAAGCCCACAGCACCCACCGGCAGCTGGCGAAGGAAGAAGAGAACATTTTACTTCACCGTCACGCGGACGATCCGGGTTACGACGAAAACGACCATCACTATTACGACAGAGAGCCTGAACTATGATGTCAGTCGCCCCTGTAGCGTCAGCCGGCGAGGCTGCAGGCTACTACAGCAATTCCGATAACTACTATTTTCTGGGCAGCCTGCAGAGCCTCTGGATGGGAGAGGGTGCAAAAGAGCTGGGCCTTGAGGGCAATGTCCGAGGCGATGACCTGACGGCCGTGCTCGAGGGACGTCTGCCGGACGGCTCACGGCTTGGCAAGGAGGTTAACGGACAGCACGTCCACCGCCCCGGTCATGACCTGACCTTTTCCGCCCCCAAGAGCGTGTCCATTCTGGCACTCATCGGCAACGATAAAGAAATGGTGGAAGCACATAACCATGCCGTCCGCGTTGCGGCCGGCTATGTCGAGAAACTCATCTCGGCCCGCGACACGAAAGACGGCGTTACGTCCATTGTGCACACCGGCAAGATGGTGGCGGCCGCATATACGCATGATACCTCGCGCAATCTCGACCCGCAGCTGCACACCCATCTCCTGATTGCCAACATGACGGAGTATGCGGGCAAATGGAAAGCCCTGGCCACGGACTATATCCATAACGCCGGCTTTATCGAAACCGTCATGAAGCATCAGGTCACGCTCGGGAAAATTTATCGCAGCGCGCTGCGTGAGCGGGTTGAAGCGCTCGGCCATGAAGTGGAAGAAGTAGGCAAGCATGGCATGTGGGAAATCAAGGGCGTTCCGGAAGAAGTCCGGGACGAATATTCCTCACGGGGCCGGGAAATTCAGGGGGCCGTGGGGGCTGAAGCCACGCTGCGCAGCCGGGATGTGGCGGCCAAAGACACCCGCAGAGCGAAAGTTGACCCTTCGCGGATGCGCCTGATGGAGCGCTGGCTGGGCCAGATGAAGGAGAAGGGATTTGATCTGAAGGCGTACCAGGAGAGCGTGGTGCCGCGTGATGCAGGTCTTCGTGAGACCGCGCCTCAGCCGGAGCGAGATCACCAGGCTAAGCCGGTTCCTGCCGGGCCTGAACAGGCTTCTCCGCAGACGTCGTCCACGGCAGAAAAGAGCGTCGACACACCTGCTCAACTCACAGAACGGGAGAGCCTGTCCCGTCAGCCAGTACCACAACAGACTGACACGCTGAGTCAGCCGGCACAGACCGTTCCCGAAAAGACGCCGGCGACCAGGAGCATTCCTGCAGCGCAGCTGGACACTGAAATACCCCGCCCGGAACTGACTGAGGCTGTCCGTATGGCCATCTCGCAGCTCAGCGACAGTAAAACGCGCTTCACCTTTGGCGAGCTGATGATGACCACCGCTGAGCTGAGCGAACGGCTGCCGGAGATTCAGGATATTCGTGTGGCCATCGATGCGGCGCTGAAGGACGGCATGATTGTGCCGCTGGACAGTGAGAAAGGGGTCTTCACCTCCCGTATTCACCTGCTCGATGAACTCTCGATCCAGGCGCTGAGTCAGGAGCATCTCAAATCCACAAAAGTCGTCAGTTTCACCCGCCCGGCGCAGTACGCGCCGGCTGCGCTGGAAGTGGTAGAGAAAGACGCCCTGGTTCTGATGAATGCCCCGTCAGGCGTGGCGGGCATCCGTGACCTGACCGCGCAGCTGGCCGGTATTGCCGGCGCGAACGGTCGTGACGTGCAGGTGCTGGCCAGCTCTGCCGAGCGCGCCATTTCACTGGCGAAATCCGACGATTTGCGGGAACGGATCATCAGCCGTCAGCATGTTCTGAGCGGTGATTTTCACCTGAAACCCCAGAGCACGCTGATTATCGAAGGAGCAGAGCGTCTGGGATTAAAGGAGACGCTGGTTCTGCTGGGCGAAGCGCGCGCGCAGGACGCACAGCTGGTCTTTCTCGACAGTGCCGGGCGGCAGGCGAACGGTAATGCCATGTCCGTACTGGAGTCCGCGGGGGTTGTCCGCTCCCGCCGCACTGAGCCGGCACCCGGGCTGGAGGCCGAAGTGGTCAGTATTCCGAACAAACGCGACCGTTACGAGGCGCTGGCCAACCGGTTTGCAGAGCTGAGCGGAGGAACTGAAAACGTCACCGCCGTCGTGATCGGCCGGCGTGAACAGGCACAGCTGACGGGCCTGGTACGTGAGGCGCTGCAGAACGCAGGGCAGCTGGGCCGCGATGGCGTGGAGATAGAGGCCCGGCAGCCGGTCTGGCTCGACAGCAAAACGCGCCGCATGCCCGGTTCATACCGTCCCGGTATGGTGCTTGAAGATCGCACGGACGCAAAAGAGCGTAAGTCGTATGTGATTGATCGGGTGCATGAGGATACGCGAGTCCTCTCGCTCATCGACGGGGACGGCGTGCTGACCCGGATGAAAATCGGTGATATCAGCGCTGACTGGCGTCTTTTCAGCCGTGAAACCCTCAGCGTGGCCACCGGCGAAAAACTGCTGTCCGTGGCGGGCGACCGCGAGCACAGCCTGAAGGCCAAAGATCGTCTTGAGGTGACCGGGATAAGTGAAAAGGGGATTGAGGTTAAACGGGGGGAAGACACCCTGACGCTGCCAAAAGACCAGCCGCTCTATCTGTCACATGCTTACGTGACCGCGCCGGGCGGACGGGATAACGACACCGGCGTGGTGCTGGCCGCGCTCAACAGCCGCGACATATCGACCCAGACCATGAACTCGCTGGCACAGAGTGGCCACCGTGCGGAAGTGTTCACCGCCGAAGTGCAGGACCGGGCTGAAGCCCGGTTGCAGCGCATGAAGACAAATGCCTCTCCCGTGCAGCTGGTCAAAAACCTGAGCGGACACCAGGACGTCAGTCAGGCGGTGGATTCACTGCATGACAGCGTCCGGACGGACGCGGGACTTGCCGTCTGGCGTGCCATTAACGACCAGCGCACCGTGGTTATCAGCGAGCTGAAGCTCGCGACGGAAGCGCAGAAATATCATCCCGACCTTGAGGCCATCGGGAATGAAATTGGCGCGATGATCAAAAACGGCGAGCTGTTATCCGTATCTGCAGGGGGAGAGCCGGTACTGGTTTCCCGGTCCACCTGGGAGATGGAGAAAGCCATTCTGCGCGTGGTGGAGGAAGGAAAGGGCACGCAGCAGCCGTTGCTGGAACAGGTACCGGAGGCCGTGCTGAACGGCCTGACGGATGGCCAGAAAAAGGCGACCACCCTGGTGCTGGGTACCACGGACCAGTTTATCGGGATTCAGGGCTATGCCGGCGTGGGGAAAACCACGCAGCTGAAGGCGGTGATATCTGCACTGGAGACCTTACCGGCGGACGTTCGCCCGGTGATGACGGGGCTTGCTCCTACGCACCAGGCAGTGAAAGAGATGAGCGACGTCGGTGTACGGGCGCAGACAATCAAATCCTTTGTCGTTGAGCATGACCAGGCGACGGCCGCAGGCGGGAAGCCTGACTATAAAGGCCAGGTGTTTCTTATCGATGAGTCCTCAATGGCAGGCAACCAGGATACGGCGGCACTGTTCCAGGCCATTGCCAGCGGCGGCGGTCGCGCAGTCTCGATGGGGGATATCGACCAGTTTGAAGCGGTCGACGTGGGCGCGCCGTTTAAGCTGATGCAGGAGCGAAGCCCGATGGATGTGGCCATCATGAAGCAAATCGTCCGTCAGAAAGACCTGCAGCTGCGCGGTGCCGTTCACGACATCATTGATAACCGGATCGATGCGGCCCTGCAGCGTATTGAAACCCAGACGGCTGACCGCGTTGCGCGTAGCGCTTCAGCCGCGCTCCCGGAGAGTGCCATTCAGGAAACGGAGGCGCCCGTTAACGATATCGTGGAGGACTGGACGGACCGGACGCCGGAGGCCCGGTCCCGCACGCTCATCATTGCGCAGCTGAACGCCGACCGTAAGGCGATAAATGCCGGCATTCATGCCGTGCTTGCTGCGCGGGGGGAACTTGGAGAGAAGGCCATTAAGGTGCCCGTGCTCGATAAAATCACCCATACCCGCCATGAGTTCAACAAAACAGAGGCCTGGGAAGCCGGGATGGTGGTTAAACGCGGCGATCGCTACCAGGATGTGCTGGCCGTTGACCGTAACGGCAGCACGGTGACGGTACGTGATGAGGAAGGGAAGATTGGTCTGGTTTCACCGAAGGAGCTGATCACCGGTGACGTGCAGCTGTTTCGCCGCAGCGAGATGGAAGTCCGTTCCGGCGATCTGCTTAAGTTCACGGCGACCGATCGCGAACAGGGGCAGATGGCCAACCAGCGCTATACGGTGGAGTCGGTCAGCGAGGAGGGGAATATCCGTCTGAAGGGGGAGAACGGTCGCGTCACCATCAATCCGGAGAAGGTCCGGGCGCAGCAGCATCTCGACTACGGATGGGCCGTTACCGGCTACGGTGCACAGGGGGCAAGTAGCGATTATGTCATTGCGCTTGAGGGCACGAAAGACGGGCGTAAGGCGCTGGCTTCCCGTCGGGCCTTCTACATCTCAACTTCCCGCGTCAAGGAGCACGTCCAGATTTACACCGACAATAAAGCGGACTGGGTTAAGGCGATAAAAACGCCGGAGCGTGATATCAAAACGGCGCACGATGCGCTGGCGCCTGAAACGCAGCGTAAACAGGCGAAAGCCATCTGGGCAATGGGGCAGCCGGTGAAGAAAACGGCCATCGGTCGCGCCTGGGTGCGCCATCAGGGCATGCAGGATGCGTCACTGACGGCAAAAATCATCCCGGCCACCCGGCGTTTTCCTGAACCGGCGCTGGCGCTGCCGGTGTATGACAACAATGGCAGGAGTGCGGGTCTGGCCCTGGTTTCCCTGGTTGCCAGCCCGGAAGGACGGATGACGCAGGGTGAGACCCGGATGGTCATGACAGAACGTGCCCGTGGCGCCGTGCTGCAGCGGAGTCAGTCCGGAAACACGATTGTGGCCAGCGACCTGACGGCCGCACTCGAGGCAGTACGAAATCATCCAAAGGACGGCGTGGTCTGGCAGACGGGAAATGAGTCACTCTCGACACATCTGTTAAAAGTTAGTGGCGGAATTATCAGGGCAGAGGAAGAGGGACTCGCTCAGCACGTTATCGGCAAAGAAAGCGAAATTGTACTTCCGGCAAAAACCGTGCTGCACGAAGCCCTGGCGGAAACTGCTGATCTTAAGGCAGCGCTGGCACAGGAAGAAGAAAGACGACAGCAAGATGAACCAGGTATCAGTAAGGCATTGATACAGGAGAATGCGCCCAAAGATGAGCAGGAAAAATACTCGATTCCGGTTGAGGATACGGTGCGCATCAGGCCTGACATGATCGCTGACAATCAGAGCACAGAACCACATAAACCCGAACACTGGAAGGTGAAACAGATAGCGGACAGGGACAGTAGCATGGCGAAGGACGTGGGAAGAGTGGACGGTCGCGATAATGTAGCGGACAAATCCCTTTCTGACCGTGAGCAACATATGGCGTCACGTATGGGCAGACAGCTGGTCAACAGTGAGAGCGATATCGTCCGTCAGCCAGACAGTAGTGAGCGTGGAAGGATGCCGGAGCGCGAAGAACAGACACTCACCCGAACCATTCAGAAAGAACGTTAATCTCACTTTTAACCACGAGAATCAGACAATGAAAGCAAACAAATTAGCAGCATTTATAGTTACAACATACATTGGCTTTATTTCAACGGCACACGCTTCAGCCCCTCAGCCATTATTCAGCCCGGAGCAGGAGGCACGTATCGGCGAAATCGCTGCCGACTATCTGGTTTCTCACCCGGAGATTCTGGTGACGGTCAGTCATAAGCTGCAGGAACAGCAGGAGGCACGTAAGCAGAAGATGTTTGCACTCAGCGTAATGGAGAATCAGGCGAACCTTCTGCATGATCCGGACACACCGGCTTACGGGCCTGATAACGCAAAGGTCGCGGTGATTGAATTCTTTGATTACCAGTGCGTGTTCTGCAGCCGCTTCGCGCCGGAGCTGGAGAAGGTTATGAAAGCGCAGCCGGACGTCCGCTACCTCTTTAAGGAGTGGCCAATATTTGGTGGTCGTTGGGAAGCTTCACTGCAGGCAGCGCAGCAGGGGCTGACGGTCTGGCAAAAGAAAGGGCCGCAGGCCTATGTCACCTATCACAATGCCGTCTACGCCACCGGCCATAATGAAGGCAAGCTGACGGCGGAGGATATTCTCGCGGCAGCGTCAAAGGCAGGACTGGCTGCCCCAGCTCCTGGCGACCATACCGCATCCCTTGAGAAAAACAGTAACCTGGCAGAGGAACTGGGACTCACCGGAACGCCGGGGATCATCGTCATGCCCGTTAGCGGTGCGACTCCCGACACCATCACAGTTTTCCCGGAAGCCGTAACCGCTGAAAGACTCCAGGCAGCAATCCGGAAAGCCACCAGAGTGAAATGATCCTCAGCCCGAAGAACGTCTCCCGCCAGAGACTGTTTTTCATGTTCCGCGCGTAATTGCCATCTTCCCGTTCCGTTCTCCTGCGCTTCCTCGATCAGGCCTGCCGGCCTGATACTGCGGCGAGCGCTGCCGGTTATAGTCCCTTAAGGGCAATTAGCATGCAAACTATGGACGGTTATCTGGTCTAACATCTGGAAAAATTACTGACGAGAAGGTAGTATTCGGATCGTCAGCGATCGTCTTGTGGTGGGACAGATTGTTGATTCAGATTACTTTTGTGACCTAACTCAAACTGACGGTTTGACTGCTTTGTGGTGAGGCAGGCGGGTGGCAGAAGATGGTTTTACGGAAGAAATGCGGACTTCCGGAAACAAACAGGGACAGGACGTGTCCAGTAAAACGTTCAGGAGCAGGTAACGGGATTTCCCGGAGCCTGAATGCACAAACCCCCTGAAATCTGTATCCACTTTGGCGGGCGGTTCAGATTCAGGGGGTCCAAAAGCAGGCGCGTTGCCTGTGAAGGATTATAACGCATGCACCATAGAAAACAACACCCGGCCGCCATAAGAACAGGCCGCC
>NZ_JBLGWG010000003.1:0-49830 GCF_050031535.1 Enterobacter cloacae complex sp. 370H10
TAAAGAATCAGTTTTATTCTTCAACACACTGTTTATTATGTTGTAACTACTCCCTACCTTCAGGTTCATGGTTCATTTTGTTAACGGTCTGTTGCTTCACAGCTTTGCTGATAGTCGCCCGGCTACAACCCAGCACTTTTTGAATCTGGCTCCAGGAGCTGCCGCTCGCAATCAGCCTGTTTATGGCGTCATAGCGAGACTGATTAACCTGGCGGCCTTTATACTTCCCTTCCCTTTTCGCCCTGGCGATCCCCTGCTGCTGCCGTTCCCGGCGCTGTTCATAGTCTCGCCTGGCGACGGCGGCCAGCATATCCAGCAACATATCGTTTATGGCCGAAAACATTCGGCTGTCAAAATCATTGTGACCCGATGCGAGCCAGGTTGTCGGAACGTTGACGGCCACAACCCGGATATCTTTCTGCCGGATCATTTTCTTCAGTGTGTTCCAGTCCTCCCCTACCAGGCGTGAAAGCCTGTCCACATCCTCTACCAGCAAGATATCGTTTTGCTGACAATCTTTCAGGAGCCGGAACAACTCAGGGCGTTCAAGCTTAGAACCTGATTCATTTTCAATGTAGTAGTTACAGATGCTCAGGCCGCGCTCGATGGCGAAGGTATTTATCGTGTCCAGGGCGCGTGTTGCATCCTGTTCAGTCGTGGATGCGCGTAAGTAAGCTCTGACAAAGCCTTTCGGTACTGTTTGAGTCATTATAGGGAACCAGTTCATTTTGAGTTAACCAGACACACCCATACAGTACCCATTTCAGTTGGTTCAGGGAAGGCACACTCAAAAAGAACCAGCAAACAGACCCCAGCCCTATAGTGACAACGTCACACTAAAAATTTACAACATAAAGATGATGTAAAGACACACCAAGATTTACACCATAAAGCGCACATAAAGACACAGCAACATTTACCATGTAAAGACACCATAAAGATAAATATATCTTTATTTGTGCTTTACATGGTAAAGCCATTGCATTATAAAGACACTGTAAAGACAAAAGTATCTTTACGAAAAACACACCATGTAAAGACATTCATATCTTTACATGAGCTTTACAACATAAAGAGAGGGATTCTGAAATGGGTAAAATCTTGCTTGTCGTATCAGATAAAGGTGGGGTAGGCAAAAGCACCTACGTGGCTAACACAGGCTCAATGCTGGTCAACAAAGGTAAGTCGGTAATTATCCTGAAGACAGATAAAAACCACGATCTGTTGAGCTGGAACGAAAAGCGGACAGATAACGGCTTACTCACTATCCCGGTTCACGCAGCTTACGGAAACGTCAGCAACGAAATTAAGCGCCTTAGTAAGCTGTGTGAAGTTCTCATTGTCGATTGCCCCGGCCACGACAGCCAGGAGTTCCGTAGCGCCCTGACAGTATCAGATATCGTGGTGACACTGGTTAAGCCGTCCTCTGATTTCGAAAGCGAAACACTGACCAGTGTTACAGAGAAAATCCGCACCGCTCAGAAAGCTAACGCAGCTCTGGAACCGTGGGTGCTGTTCACCAGAATCAACTCAGCGAAACCCCGCCACAGAAAAGCGGCCATTGATCTGGATAAATTACTGCGTTCGGACAACATCTGGATTCAACCTCTGAAAACCCGGATATCCGAGCTGGATGTGTATGAAAGCGCCTGTAATGAAGGGGCAGGGGTACATGACGTTAGCCGGGCATCGAGCCTTTCAACAGCGAAAGCACAGATTGAACTTGTGGCACAGGAAATTGGCATTTTATAGAAATATCAACAATATTCATCGAAATCTTTACATTGTAAATACACCATAAAGATACTATGATATTTACAATTAATGCATACCGTACAAGGGGAAATTTTCATGGCTTTAAAACTAAACCGCCCGAACATCGATGAATCTCAGCAACCAGCAACAAACGCAGAAACCGCGCGTTTTATCTCCGGCGCTACCAGAGCGCCTGTAGCGGGTAAACCAAAGTTGATGAACTTCAGACTGCCAGCGTACTTTGAGGAGATCCTGGAAGCGGAGGCGCAGAGAACAGGCCAGAGCAAGACAACCGTTCTAAAGGCAGCGCTGGCCGCATTCGATAACCTGGACGAGAACCTGAAAAACCACTGGCTGCTTGAATCTGCAAAATTAGGGTAGCGTTATGGCTAAGAAAAAGAGATATGTTGTGATGGTTAGAGATAAACCAAATACAGCGGCAATCAGCGATTATTAGCCTGGTTAGTATGGTTCGCTAACAGGCATAATAAGGCCGTTGCCTATGACTGCGGAGAATGGATTGTCGAACCATCACATTGGTTAAGAATTGGAAATCCAAAATAGAAAGAAACCTAAGGAAAGAAAAATGTTCATATTCAGATATATTAAAACTCTTATTAATATCTACTTGTTATACATCCAACCGATATTGGGGATGTTCCTTATAGGTATAGGCTTATGGGGGTTCTATGCACCTGATGAGGGAACTTGTACTAATCTCAATATTGAGTTATGCGCTGTATCAGCTATTGATGTTCTGAAGCCTGCTATTTTTGTATTTTTAGGCATTATTACCGTTGCCGGATGGTACTTTACCGAACTTCAGCCGAAGCTAAGGGGGGAGGGCAAGTATATGAAGGTAAAAACAGGTGTAAAACCGGAAGATTTCGTTAAGTAAAAACCGAGCCTAAAGACGTTAACCGTGGGGGATTTATGAATAAATCATGGCTTGAACAACAGGTGCAAAATGAAAAATTAAAAAAAGTACAGGAAGAGAAAAAAGATGGCACTATCCAAAAAGGATTGTACAGGGTTCGTATAAAAGACAAATACAGGTGGGATTTGTGGGAAAATGATTTCAGAGTTGTTATTGCTTATTCGAAAGATGATGCAGAGCTAAAATTTACAGAAATGACAGGTTTTAATGAGCATTACTATATAGAAAGCATTGAAAAAATAGTGCTTTCAGATATAGAAAAAATCTTACTGGAAAACTGAAAAGATAGTTATCCAGAGGTTTAGTTAAATAATGGCGTCAGTTTTTCAACCAGTAGCAGATCGCTTAAACCGTCTAAAGAAACAACTTCTATACCAGAATCAACAAGTGAATCAACTCCACATACTTCACCGAAGCCGATAACCATAATCGGCTTTCGGTCTATCAAATCAAAAATCACCAAAGGCAATATTACACTGTTAATCGCTTCAAACTCCTGAAAAAACATTTCAGAGCCGTATTCGCTGGCAGGAAAAAGAATCTCACTTAATCTCAAACCATAAAAAATATGGTAGTGTTCTTTAAGGTTATCCTTTAAAATATTAACAGCCTTAGAATATTTTTCGTTAATAAACTCTTTAACCTGATATTTCATAACTCTCTCCAACAAGAACCGACTGTAGGTCACCGGGCAAACGTTGCGGAATGGCGTCAGAGACGTCATTTTGCGGCGTTTGCCCTATCCTGCATCGCAGTGAAAAGAACTCGCCTCGTGCGCTATGATTAACCGATGATAAAAGGCTGAAAGAAGCACTGCAAGCCGACTGGATAACATTGTTGCTTCACGGCTGATCATCATTGGTTGCCTCAGTGCTAGTGTGCTTTGCATCAGGAACCAGAAGACGATACCACGGCATTTTTTTGTTAAGCAGCTCCATCAGGGGAGTGGCAAACAAACTCAATCCCCACAGCGTTACGATTACTGGAATCGTGAAATTTTGCGGCGTCCAGAACTGGCGCTCAAGGTGGAACCATGTAACAACACAGAGCATTCCACCAATCCAGAAAATAGCTTTACTGAAAGCCCCCAGGACTGCCAGAGAAATAACAGAGACTAAATGCAGTGCGCCAGCCGTAGCAAGACGTAGATAAAACCAGAACCATTTAGCGTGCCGGATAACCGGGTTACCGTTCGTTTCTCGCAATCGTTTTTTACGTTCCCGGATGATTTCTTTTTTCAGCTTACTTCGTTCGGCTCCCTGCGGAAACTCATATATTTTAGCCATGTTTTGCCTCACTTATTCTTTTTTGGTGGAACGACTTTGTCAAACTCCTCTAAAAATGCCATATCATCTTCCGAAAAGGATGAGGATTTTTCATTTATACTAAACTCAAATCTAAGCATGTGAGCCATTCTCCCTTTTTTCCCAACAACAGAGAAAGATAACTGATTTATTTCCGTTTTCTCAATTATCTCATTAATGCTTTTATTGATAACATCACGAACAAAAAATGAGTATTTAGGATACTTATATTTCTTCTCCCCTTCCTCAATAGTATAAAGTCCCATTTCCTCTTTTAAATCATCCACGGATATATCAAAAGATTTTTTTGAACTATTCTGACTGTAATATTTCCTAATGACTTGATAAAGGTTTGTTGAGTTTACACTGTTCAACAACACAACTGATTTCAATACCTGAGTGGTATATCTATTTTCAGAACCAATCAACTTAGAAAAATATCGCTTAGCTGTATTTGTGAATTTTATCCGTACAGTTGCAAGATGATCGTAATAGGCACAGAATTCTGTTAAGTTTAAATCCAAGCGATCAGGTATTTTATTCTTAGATGATAGTATCCCAAGTTCATCAGCCAAATTTTTTAAATCATCTCTGTTTAAAACTAACGTAGTTGAAGAAAGAACTTTAGCTCCCTCTTTCAGAGCTGCATAAGAGGCATATTTATCTAAAGAAGTAGCTTTTGAAAAAAAGTCAGCATCAACCTCCAAAATATCATCATCTAACATTTCCTTTGTATCAATCTGGCAAAGAGCCAGAAAAAGCACTCTTTTTGCTGAAAGGGAAAGGGATGCAAGAGTTACCCCAACTTCATTTCTATGTCTAACTTTCGTTAATCCCGTTACTGTCTTCACGATAAGCCTCATATAACCTTTCCTATGTAGGCAAATCATAACCCCACAAAGGTTGTAATTCAAGACAACAATACAACCTTTAATTAAAAAACCTCTCACCTTTAGATATGAAGATCTGAGGATCTTCATATCTAAAGATAGCAACAACCGCATGTTTCACTTGATGTTCAGTCAAACTGTGGAAACCGTTAAAAATCTTCTCACCTTACGTGAAAAATCCTCTCATCTTTAGTGAAAAATCTAACTACCTTAACTTAAAAATCTTCTCACCTTACGTGAAAAATCCTCTCACCTTACGTGAAAAATCCTCTCACCTTTAGCAATTTTTTTCCATAATTTTCAGGTAATTGAAGCGAGCTAAGTTTTTAAGTTTTTAAGATCAAGAAGAAAATATAAGGCTTTTAATGCACAGCGTCTGTGGATAACTCAGCATAAATCCAGAGGATAGATCCGTCTGGCCTCCCTGAGCACTGCACCACCAAAAATTGAGCAAATATTAACCTTAGCGCGTAAGTGCTCTATTGAAACCCCGTGGAAATTCCGCTTCCTCGCTCACTCGCGGGCTTCGCCCTGTCGTTCGGCTGCGGCGAGCGGTGTAATCTCTCTAAAAGATCCAGACGGGATCCTTTTCCGATCCAATTCTTAAATGCTCTCAAAAGCCCTCAGAGGCGTTTTAACCGCTTTAACCCGGTCATGGTTCAACGGAGCGGGTAAAATGCGCTTAGAACGTCATACAGCTCGTTTTTAACCTGATCCCTAATCAGGGGGTATAACAGAGGCGGCCAAAAAATCCGGCCTTGCTCGTCAGAGTATCTACCGCGCATTATCCCCGAACGGAAACCCGACCATCACAACACTTGCACAGCTTGCAGCAGTAGCCGGGTTACAGTTCACTCTCAGTAAGCCCAACCACTAACCTTTCAGACAAGCCCCTCATACCGGGGGGATTATTTCTTACGCCAGCAAAATTTCACGACCGGCGAGGATGGCCAAGTGTTTTTTGCTGGCAATTTTCGTGCAGCAGCTGGCGCCCGGATTCATTTTTTGCTGTCAGGCATCAATCGGTTTCAGCAACCCGCCCCGTAATTCGCTGCTAACGCATCTCATAACGCGCAGATACAGCGCCCCGCGCCAGTGTTTCACACTGACCCGGCGTACCGTTCGCAAGCTCACGCGCTAACTGCGACAGGCTAAACATCGTCTGATAGTCAGAAATTGGCCTGGCAGGGGTGAGGGGGGTTATCGCTCTCATTCGGGCTTGTTGGTTCGCCAGTCCTGGCGAACGTCTCCGGCGCGATGTTACGACAGCGCATTATGTAACTACAGTTCGCGCCTCTTTCGGAAATCCCTTCATGCGCGGTAAAGCAATATACATCTTTATGTAATCTTTACAATGTAAAGCATTAAAAATGATTCCATAACCATCATTTGATGGTATAATGAATTTGTTGGTTGGGAATGGTTCCCTGCCAGATTCCAGAAGCCCACACGGGCGGGAGCGAAAAATGAATATTCAGGAAGCATTAAACGTTTTTGGTTTATCCGGTGATCTGACTGAAAAGGACATCAAGGCGGCATACAAAAAAGCGGCTTTAAAATATCATCCAGACCGCAATCCATTGGGTGCCGAGCTGATGAAAGCAGTAAATGCTGCGTTTGATTTTCTCATGGCTAACATTGATAAAATCAATCAGTTTCAAAGCACTGATGAAAACGCACGTTACAACTACGGTGAAGATCTGGAAAAAGTTCTGAATACGCTTTCCGGCCTTACAGGGATTGTCTATGAAGTTATTGGTAATTGGGTCTGGATTAGCGGAGAAACTAAAGAACACAAAGACATTTTAAAGGAAATGGGCTGTAAGTGGGCATCTAAGAAAAAACAATGGTTTTACCGTCCTGAAGAACACAAAAGCCGCTGGAACCGTAAAGAACACAGCATTGAAGAAATTCGTGAAATGTATGGTACAGCGGGTAAACGTAAGGCGTCAGGCTGGACACGTGTAGAAGCAAGCGCATAACCGGAATGGGGGCGAAAGCCCCCTAGAACATGGCAAAGATTGATTCGGAGACACGTTGATGAAAAACAAGACCATAACGGAAGCGGAGCTGATAAACATTTTTGAAAGTTACGGAGCCTACATTTGCCCGGATGAGATCGAAGTTACAGCCAAAGAATGCAATGAAAATGGTTCAGTCTTGCACCGTGGCTTAAACGCAGAAGGATGGGCGCATCTTTTTGCGAAGGAAGAAGCATATCAGCAGGAATGCGAAGCCCAGGAAGCTGCAAGTGATGATGGACACTTTGATGAATAGTCTTAAAACTGCCGTAATTCGATTTACGGCTTTTTTATTGAGTTCAAAAGGCTGAATCGATGAAAGAACAGAAAAATTTCTTTGAACGGTATAAACCGGTGTTTGAAATCGTTTGTCGAATCCTGGGGAACGGCTGGCGTGTAAATCTGCTCGATGATTGCCAGTACAGGATTAAGCTAACCTCACCTGATTTTAAAAATTACTCTATACATATTCGAATGGAGAAAGGAAGGTTAGTTATCATTGGAAGCGTAGATAGTCGCAGCTGGAGAAGTCCTTACCATACTTGCACAGTATCGCCAGAACGTAACCCTGTAGAAATCGCCGCCGATATTGAAAAGAAAATCCTGTCGGATGCTTTAGATAATGTAGATATGGCGCGAGAGTATGAACAACAGTTACAGCAAAAACGCGAGAAAAAACTGATCCTGAAAGGAATGCTATCTCGTTTAGTGCATCTTGAAAGCTGGCATGGGACATTGACCGGGTTTAAAGTTGAGAATGGGTTAGATGGTAACGTATCAGAACGGGGCGACGGATATGAAATGGTAATTCGTGGCCTGAGTGTAGATCAGCTCATAAAGGTAGCGGGGTTTATTAAACAGCTATGAGGCAAAAAATGAATGAAGTCCTGAGCGACAGGAAAAACAAAGGTAATGTAACATACAGGATTGTTGTGTCTGAAGATGCAACACGTTTGTTTATTGAACTTGAAAAACTGATGAAGGTACGCTCTAAAGAAGCGGATAAAAAAACAACTAAAAAGATTGTTTTCCAAAAATCATTTTATTACGAAGAATTCTCGAACGTTAAAGATGAAATTGATGATCCAATTTTATTGAAATTCTATACAGATACTATTGTGAAGGTACAAAATCATGAGTTTTAAGCCAACACCTGAAGAGGTGAAACAAGCACGTATTAAAGCTGGCTTTACGCAGCAGGAAGCCGCTGAACGGTTTGGTTTTACGTTATCAGCCTGGCAAGCCAAAGAAACATCCGGTAAAACGTCTCGTGGTTTAGCCGCTGGTACGTATGAATTACTTTTGCTCCTGGCTGATGAACATCCAGATTACCAGCTCGTTAAGAGAGAAAAAAATCAGGATAAAGTGACTAAATAAATTGCATTACCATCATATGATGGTATAATTTATTTGTAGGTCGGGAATAGTTCCTTACCATGATCCAGTAGCCCAAACGGGCGGGAGACTAAAATGAACACGTATGTTATCACTTTCCAGGCTTTAAACACTAAGAAAGAAAAAATCACCTGCTCTGCTTTTGTCCATTCAGAAACTCTCTTCCTTGCCGTTCATTCTTTCGAAGATAAAAATCGCGGTCGTGGTTATGTTATCACGTCTGTTAGTGAATTGTTGTCCGAGGAACTGACGGCGAAAAATTCCCTCAAGAAAAATATTAACTTTTGGTTTAATGAGTGTGGTTTAAGTAAATCTGAGGTTATAAACGAAGTAATTAACTGGAAGAATTTCGCATATACCCTTAAAGAACTGGAGGAAGCCAAAAATGAAGCGATAAGAGAACTGCGGAGTTAATCAATTAGGGGTGGTATCAGGTTGTGGAGGCAACCTGATACCGTGACACTCAATTCCCTCGCGAGGAATATAAAATGTCGGAACGCATGTTATCAGCAATACAGACTGTTGAAAAGGGTGGGCGTCCGGTTTTTCCCTTGATGCCATTCTCTGCTTTTCCTGAGTACATGGCATTACTCAGAAAAGCCCTGGAAAAGAAAGAAACAAAAGCACTGATAGAAAAACAGGAGGTGCTATGAAAAAACAGGAGTTTTTAGATTTTATCAGTGCAGAACAGAGGCGGGGAGCTGTCCGGTTTTCGCTGGGATTTAACAGCAAAGGGGAAATTGTATTGCACTGGACTAACGAGGCCGGGTTAAGAGTCTGGAGTATACTAAGCGGTAACAGGGGAAAAAGTCCCAGCCGGGCAAACCGGGAAAGAATGAGTAACCTCCGCCGCTGGCTCCATGATGCCCGGCAGGGCATGGAAGGCGACACACCAGAGGCAGAATAAAATTCCCGTTCCTGAATCGCCGAAGCCCTCCCGTTTACGGGAGGTGCTTTTTTTGTATATTCCGTAAAACAGCGCTCGCGCCCCCTGCCAGGCCATTCGCGTAGCGAATTTATTTCCGCCCAAGTTAGCCGCGAATCCGTTGTCTCCGGTCGCAGACGCACCAGATCACAGCCACGATAGCCTTTCATTTTTTGCATTTCGATGGACGCTGAAGCACAATTTATGTGTGGAGGTAGTTCACTGCGATGCAGGATAGGGCAAACGCCGCAAAATGACGTCTCTGACGCCATTCCGCAACGTTTGCCCGGTGACCTACAGTCGGTTCTTGTTGGAGAGTTTTATGAAAAAAGTTCAATTCAGGATTGAAGAAAGCCAACATGATGATCTACTTGATTGTCTTAAAACACTTTATCCAGATGAACCGGGTTTAACCGTGGCAAAAGGAATGAAGCTGCTTGCCAATGCTTTACTGAAAAGCAAGGTTAAAAATGAAGATGTTAATGTGTCAAAAGACAATGATGATTTTATCAAAACCACAATGTATTTGACAGGGAAACAAAGAACTTTAATAGAGAAAGCGGCTCATCGTCATGGCTGGAATTTATCCAGAGAATGTCGTTATCGAATCCAGACGACACTTGAAAATGAACTTGATTTTTTCGATCAGGAACTTCTGGTGATGAATCGTTGCCGTAATGCAATAGATAAAATAGGGCGAAACTTTCATTATATTATCGTTAATGATAATGCCAGAGTACTTGATAAAGATGGGTTCTATCAGGACGCTGAGCGGTTGAGTTCAGAGATAATGAGTCTCAAAAGTGAGTTTGAAAACTACATTATGTTATGCAAAGGGCGAACTGTTTCTAACAAGGTTGAGGTGTAATCATGGGCGTTTATGTTGACAAGGAATTCAGGGTTAAGCGTAAGTCCTCTGAAGCTGGCCGCAAGTCTGCTTTCGCCCATAAAGTTAAAAATGGTGGTAAAAACTATCAACGCAACGTTCAGGAACGTATCAACCGCAAGGGTGCCAGTAAGGAGGTTGTTGTCAAAATCTCAGGAGGTGCGATTACCCGGCAGGGAGTTCGAAACAGTATTGACTATATGAGCCGGGAGTCAGAGCTGCCAGTGATGAGTGAAAGCGGTCAGGTATGGAAAGGTGATGAGATTCAGGAGGCTAAAGAGCACATGATAGATCGTGCTAATGACCCTCAAAATGTTTTCGATGATAAAGGTAAGGAAAATAAAAAAGTAACCCAAAATATTGTGTTTTCACCGCCTGTATCAGCAAAGGTAAAACCTGAAGATCTGCTTGAGTCTGTCAGGAAAACGATGAACAAGAAGTACCCAAATCATCGTTTTGTGCTTGGCTATCATAACGACAAAAAAGAACATCCACACGTGCATGTCGTTTTTCGTATTCGTGATAATGACGGTAAACGAGCTGATATCAGGAAAAAAGATTTACGGGAAATTCGTACAGGTTTTTGTGAAGAGCTGAAGATGAAGGGCTATGACGTTAAAGCCACTCATAAGCAGCAGCATGGACTTAACCAGTCTATTAAAGATGCGCACAAAACAGCGCCAAAACGACAGAAGGGCGTTTATGAGGTTGTTGATGTTGGCTACGACCATTATCAGAACGATAAAACCAAACCAAAGCAGCATTTCATAAAGCTTAAGACACTGAACAAGGGCGTGGAGAAAACATATTGGGGGGCTGATTTTGGTGAGTTAACCACTCGCGAGAACGTTAAGAAAGGTGATCTTGTTAAGCTGAAGAAGTTAGGACAAAAGGAGGTGAAAATCCCTGCACTTGATAAGAACGGTGTACAGCATGGCTGGAAGACTGCACACAGGAATGAGTGGCAGCTAGAGAACCTGGGGGTTAAGGGCATAGACAGAATCTCTTCATCCAGTAAAGAGCTGGTGCTGAACAGCGCGGAGATGATTAAGAAACAGCAACTCCAGATGAGAAATTTCTCGCAAATAAAACAGTCGATGATTCAAAGCGAACAGAAAGTGAAAATCGGAATTCGTTTAGGATAATTCATACTCTCCGGTAACTTATTGATTAAGATCGATTTATTTATCTTGTTAGCAGAGTTTTTGTAAAAAGTAACTAGCGGTAAAAAATTTAGTTAACTTGACTATAAAATAAGCGCATGGTGATCAATCGATCTGCTTTTTTGTTATCAAATAGCATATGTATCTAGATATAAATAAAATACAAGCACAAACAAAATGAAATGTGTCGTAAATGCGATCTAAAGATCTGCTTGTGTGGTTGAACGCAGCACATGTAGCTGATAAAGTTTTTATGAGATGTAAATTTGTCCTTTTGTTTTTTTTCTCTGATTCGGGGTCATCCGAGTCGAGAGAGCGCCTGAAAGGAAAAACTATGGAATGGTATGTTTTGCAATTCACCACTACGAGATTTGCAGCAGTTTTTGCTCATCTCGAACGCCTGAACTTCTCTTACTTCTGTCCTATGGAGACTGAAAGGTATCGTCGCCCGGATAAGATAATTTCATATCGAGAAAGACGTTTGCCGCTTTTTCCCGGTTATCTTTTTATCCAGGCAGATTTTGAAGAGGTTCATTCCACTACAATAACTGCTATCCCTTACGTACAACGCTTTATCTCATTTGGCGGTGAGCCTTTACCTGTACCAGAAGATGTGATGGCGGAGCTTTTGTACAGACAATCACATACAACAGCTCAGGCAAATCTTTTAAGGAAATCAATTCCACACGATTTTGCTGAAATTCTACTCATGGATAATCCGCAGCAAAGAAGTATGGCTTTCATCCACTACATCACAGAGAGAAGCTTAACCCACAAAATGAAACGGAAGAAAAATGACTGCTACCCGAAAAAAAACCGCAACGAGACGCAAGCCCCAACGTAATACACTCTACCTGCCCTCAGCTTCTCGTGAGGAACTGGATAAAATTGCTCTGGAGATTGGCTATCGCAGGGGGCGACGTATTTCAAGCTCTGGTGTTGTCCAGTACCTCATAAAAAAATATTCCAGCCAGGCTATTGAGGAGCTGATAAACGAAGACGATGAAGACGATGACGACTTCGATGACTAACCATTCAGTCTAAACTTTCCGCGCTGTTCTGGCCGGGAGAAAATCATGTTATCTACTACTGCTTTTGCGGCGCTTGCTTTGCAATGCGCGGCCAGCGTTCATCCCGATACTGCGCATGAAGTTGCAAGGGTTGAATCTGGTTTTAACCCATATGCTATTGCCGAGATAATACCGAAGGTTGAACGTAAGCCCGGTGACAAAGGCGTAGTGTCCTACTTTCCCAAAACTAAGGAGGCTGCACTCCAGATCGTAAATCAAATTGAATCACGAAATCATCGTTACTCAGTCGGTCTTATGCAAATAACGAGTACGAATTTTGCAAACTTCAATACAACCGCTGAGAAAATGTTTGACCCCTGCGAAAATCTCAAGGTTTCAGAGCAAATTTTGGTGGATTGTTATAAACGTGGTGGCGATATTTTACGTGGCCTGAGTTGCTATTATTCCGGCAATCCAGAAACAGGAACTAAACCTGAATCAGATTTTAATAACACCAGTTATATACAGCGCATAGGGTTTAATCCGCCTGATAACAAAAAAAACTGGGTGGTTCCTTCAGTTAAAGATGCAATCAGAAAGGAGAATGTAACACAGAGTATCAAACCTAAAGAAGTTACCGTATATCCCCAATATGCCATGCGTGGCACTGTTTTAGATGAAAAGGAAACAAACGATGTTAAAACTCAATAAACGTTATTTAACTCTTTCTGTATTTATGGCTGCATTGATGCTTTGTGTAGCAGAACCCGCCTTTGCTGATGATGTATCCACTAAAACAACTGGCTTCTTGCAGAAGATTATCGATTTTCTGACGGATATCCGTAAGCCAGCAATCACCATCATTGCGCTGGTAATTGGTTATATCGCTATCTTCTCACGCCAGCATGCAGCGTGGATTACGCCTTTAATTATCGGGATTATCATCTTTATTGTTGCGCCATATCTGCCTGACTGGTTAGCGTAATATGTAATAAAAGGGGGCGTAAAAATGAGTACCGTTTTTAAAGGGCTGACACGCCCCGCTTTGATTAGGGGGCTGGGCGTTCCGCTCTACCCCTTTCTTGGAATGTGCGTTATCTGCGTTTTGCTTGGTGTCTGGATTCATGAGGCTATGTATGCCCTCATCCTCCCTGGCTGGTATGCCATCAAGCGAGTTACGAAGATAGATGAACGCTTTTTTGACCTGCTTTATCTGCGAATGCAAATCAAAGGTAATCCTCTGGCAAACAAGCGCTTCAATGCCGTCCATTATGCGGGGAGTTCGTACGACGCAGTCGATATATCGAAAGTGGACAATTTTATGAAGCTTAAAGACCAGTCTTCTCTTGAAGAGTTAATCCCGTATTCATCACACATCACTGATAACCTCATTGTTACCAGAAACCATGATCTACTGGCGACCTGGCAGATTGACGGAGCTTATTTTGAATGTGTAGATGAAGCGGATCTAGCCTTGCTTACTGACCAGCTCAATACGCTGATACGTAGTTTTGATGGGAAACCCGTTACCTTTTATACGCATCGTATTCGGGTTAGAAAAGAAGTGCGACCTGTATTTGACAGCAAGATCCCATTCGTCAACAGAGTGATGAACGATTATTACGAATCGCTTTCGGCGGCTGAGTATTTTGAAAACAAATTATACTTAACCGTATGCTATAAACCGTTCAGCGCTGAAGATAAAGTGACGCATTTTCTTTCAAGGAAAAAGGGTAATAAAAATATCTTCGAAGAACCCATTAATGATATGAATGAAATATGTGGCAGATTGAGCACCTATCTCTCCCGGTTTCATTCCCGTCGTCTTGGGTTATATGAAGAAAATAATATAGTTTATTCAGAACAGCTTACGCTGTTCCAGAAACTGCTATCCGGGCGCTGGCAGAAAGTCAGAGTCACCAATAGTCCGTTTTATACATACCTGGGTGGTAAAGACCTGTTCTTTGGTAACGATGCTGGACAAATCACTGCCTCTGACCATGCCCGGTACTTTCGTTGCATCGAGATCAAGGACTACTTTCAGGAAACGGATGCCGGAATTTTTGATGCACTGATGTATCTCCCGGTTGAGTATGTACAGACTTCCTCTTTAACTCCGATAGACAAGCAGTCTGCAATCAAGGCGCTGGATGATCAGATCGACAAACTCGAAATGACCGATGATGCCGCTAAATCCTTGCTCGCTGATTTGAAAGTTGGTCTCGATATGGTCTCCAGCGGCTATATTTCTTTCGGGAAAAGTCACCAGACACTGATTGTTTACGCAGATTCGCCGGAGCGTCTGGTGAAGGACACCAATATTGTAACGACGACCCTGGAGGATTTAGGGCTGATCGTAACCTATTCAACCTTGAGTCTTGGCGCAGCGTATTTTGCTCAGTTACCTGGTAACTACACGTTACGGCCACGCCTGAGTTCTATCAGCAGTCTGAACTTTGCCGAAATGGAAAGCTTCCATAATTTCTTTACGGGCAAGGAGAAAGGAAATACCTGGGGTAACAACCTTATCACCCTGGGCGGCTCAGGAAATGATATTTATAACCTGAACTATCACATGACTACCGAGCATCAAAATTACTTCGGTAAAAACCCCACGCTGGGGCATACCGAAATTCTTGGTACGTCAAACGTGGGTAAAACGGTAGTGATGATGACTAAGGCTTTCGCCGCCCAGCAGTTCGGAACGCCGGAGTCTTTTCCACCTGAGAGGAAATTAAAGAAGTTAACTACAGTATTTTTCGACAAAGATCGGGCAGCGGAACCCGGTATACGTTCAATGGGAGGTGCTTACTTTCGGGTGAAAGAAGGAGAGCCGACTGGCTGGAACCCTGCGGCTTTGCCACCAACCAAACGAAATATTTCCTTTATGAAAGACCTGGTGAGGCTACTTTGTACGCTTAACAGTGAGCCGCTTGATGATTACCAGAACCGCCTGATTTCTGATGCCGTTGAGCGCCTGATGCAGAGGTCAAACCGCTCTTATCCGATCAGTAAGTTGCGACCACTCATTCTGGAGCCTGATGATACTGAAACCCGGCGGCATGGGCTTAAAGCACGCCTGAATGCCTGGGTGCAGGGAGGGGAATTTGGCTGGGTGTTTGATAACCCGGACGATACGTTTGATGTGGACAACCTGGACGTTTTCGGTATAGACGGAACGGAGTTTCTGGATAACAAAGTACTTTCCAGCGCCGCTTCATTCTATCTCATCTACCGTGTCACCATGCTGGCTGATGGCCGCCGACTCCTTATCTACATGGATGAGTTCTGGCAATGGATTAACAACGAAGCGTTCAGAGATTTTGTTTATAACAAACTCAAAACCGCGCGTAAGCTGGATATGGTGCTTGTCGTAGCGACACAATCGCCGGATGAACTAATTAAATCACCTATCGCGGCTGCCGTTCGTGAGCAGTGCGCAACACATATTTATCTGGCGAACCCCAAAGCGAAACGTAGTGAGTACGTAGACGAGTTGGAAGTGAGAGAACTTTATTTTGACAAAATTAAAGCCATTGACCCGTTATCTCGTCAGTTCCTGGTCGTCAAAAACCCACAGAGGAAGGGGGAAAGTGATGATTTTGCGGCTTTCGCAAGACTGGATTTGGGAAAAGCGGCGTATTACCTACCGGTTCTCAGCGCATCGAAACCCCAGCTTGAACTGTTCGATGAAATCTGGAAAGAGGGTATGAAGCCGGAAGAGTGGCTTGATACCTATCTGGAACGTGCAAACCTGATTTAAGGAATCCCTATGAAAAAGCATATCGTTGCGGCACTTATCGCCTCTGTTACGGTTATTTCTGGTGCTCAGGCTGGTGTTCCCGTTGCCATTGATGCAAACCCTGAATGGGCTGTCGAAGCGCAGCGCTGGACAGAACGCCTCAAACAGTGGCAGGACACCGTGAACCACTACCAGAAACAGATTAATGCCTATAAGCAGGAGCTGCTGACCAAAACGGGCATTCGTGATGTTCAGGGACTGGTGCAGTCTGCGCAATCTGTCAGTAAGGAGCTGGAGAATATTTACGACCAGGGGAACTCCTTCATTGATGATTACATTAAGAACCCGGAAGCCACCCTGTCTGAGCAAGCCAGATCACTACTGGCCGATTATAAGGTGACAAACACCTGTAAGGGGCTGGGATATACGGGCGACCTGGTGCGGGGCTGTGAAGCCTCGTTCCTGTCCCAACTGGCGGGGATCGAGTACGGCAATAAGCTGGAAAGTAAACTGCGTGAAGATAATCAGGAAATGGCCGACCTTATCGACCAGGTGAAGAACGCCCAGGACACGAAAGCCACGCAGGACGCGACAAACGCTGTATCTCTGGCAAGCCTGAAATTTAACAAGCTCAAATTTCAGTATGAAATGTATCGCGATAAGCAGCGCGATCTTGCAGAATACAAGGAGAAAATGTTACAGGCTGCTTTCCAGGAGAAACAATTAGGGGCTGTTAATAAAGAAACTCCAGTTGTTGATTATAAGGCAGCATTTGAGCAGCAGAGTTATGAAATGAACTGAGGGGGCATTTTGAAAAAATATGGATTAGTTGCGGCGTTGGGGCTTACATTCTTTCTTACCGGGTGTGAAGAGGTTAAATCTGTAGACTGGTGGCAGTCTCACGTAGACGATGCAACGAAAAAAGTAGCTGAATGCAAAAAGTCTGGGAGTGATAGCGAAAATTGTAAAAACGCTAAGGAAGGTTTGTTTAGGTATAAGCAATTACATCCTAAGCATGTTGACTATAAAGATGCATTCAAAAATGTATTGGGTAAAGATGGAAGTTAAAAGGAGCCACTATGGCAACTTCTAGGTATTTCCAGGCCGCTCATGACGTTATTGTTAAAACTCTTGACCAGTCTTTGACTGGTCAGTTAGATAACTTTTCTTCAATAGCGTCTCAGTTGGGTAAGTATGGTATTTCCATTTATATATTGTGGTATGCTTATACCACAATAGTTGGGAAGCAAAAAACCGCAGTGCAGGATTTTTTATGGAATCTATGTCGATTCTGGTTAATTCTTGTTTTTGTCAAAAATATGGGGGGGTGGTTAGATAGTGCAACTCAGGCCATTGATGGGCTGAAGGAAACATTTGCAGGAGGTGATCCTTGGAAATGGGTTGACGAGCTTTGGGAGAAAGTTCAGCAGGTAGCTGCATATCTTATGTCCAAAGATACTTCGAAGTATGTGAAAACAGATGGGGCAATCGCATCTTTATTAACATATGCTGGAGGGATAATTGCATTATTGCTAACTTCAATAGTTTATCTCGCCGCCGAAGTTACTATTAAGATACTTACTATTACCGCGCCGTTGTTTATTATTTGTCTTTCATTTGGTTTTTTAAGGCAGATGTTTAATAGCTGGCTTCAGTTAATATTTAGCTCATGCTTCATATTCTTGTTTTGTGGACTGGCAATTAAAGCGGGAATGACGTTCCTTAATGGCATTCTGACAATCTCGATAGCTAACGCAGATGAATTAAATCTGATATCAACAGGTGCTCAGGCCGGGGTTGCAGGTGCATTTATGGCCTGGATTATCTGGCAAGCCAAAACCTATGCTTCCCAGCTCGCAGGGGTAGGTGTTGAAGGCGCGATGCAAGGGGCAGCCGCAATGGGGATTGGTGCTGGCGTGTTCGGCGCTTCCCGTATGGGGCGTAATCTGCTTGGTATGGGTAAAAATGCAGGGATTGGCGCATGGAAAGGCGTTCGCCGTCAGGATGGAGGGTTCAACCAGTCTCCTGGTGTATCCGGTAAGTTGGGGAATCTGACCGGGCAGGGCGTTAATATTGGCGCTAAGAGGCTTCGCCAGGCTGCGATAGATGCGGCGAAAAAGAAATATGGAGGTTAACCGATTTATTATTTAAATCTGTCAACTCTGAGTATTCCGCAGTAAATATTCACTCCTCTATTTAGGTTCTCACATTATGAAACTACTTATCACGGCTATCGTGACGCTTTGCCTTGTCGGATGCCAGGCGTCACATAAACAACCTCCGGTATCCGGAAAAAGCGAACCTGTTAATTCAGCAGAGGTAATGCGCAATGGGGTTTAAACTCTCAGGATTAAAACTTCCCGGTTTTAACAAGAAAAAAGAAGTAACAGACTCTTCAACTACTTTTGAAGAGAAAAATGTATTGATGCAGGAGAAAATGAACCGCATTTATAAATTCGGTGGTATTGCAGGAATTGCCGTAGGTGTGTTGTCTCTGCTGGCACTGAATGGAGCGCTACCGTTAAAGAGTACGGTTGTCGAAGCTTATCTTATTAATGGTGTCACTGGCGTTGCTGAAAGACTGACTTCTGTTAAAAAAGAAAACCTCTCTGAAAATGAAGCGCTGGCGAAATACTTCATTACTCAGTATGTGAAGCGTCGTGAAGGGTATAACTATTTCAGTCTCCAGCATGATTATGATTATGTTCTGTTATACAGCGCTGAGAATGTGGCGACGGATTACAACGCTTTAATCAACGGCAACCAGTCACCAAAGGTTATTTATAATAAAGCGGAAAAAACCGCATCTGTTCAGGATAATCCGTCCGTGATTATCAGTCCGTCATCCCGGCGCGATGATAAGGATATGGGAGCATATATCCGGTTTAAATTAACCATTCGAAATGTCGCGACAGGCCAGGATGATTATGAATACTGGAACGTCCGGTTGACCTACCGTATTGAACCACAGGTCGAAATGGCATCGGGTGACCGAAACAATAACCCGCTTAAATTCGTTGTAACGAGCTATGTACGCGATAAAGAAGTGAAAGGGTGAAAACTATGAAAATGAATAAAGGAGCGCTAATTGTGGCGCTTCTGTTGGTGTCGCACGTCTGCCATGCAGCCGTTACGCCAGCAGCCAGCCGTTTTGATCCCCGTAATCAGATTGTCAGTTATAACCCGCAAAACACGACAGTCATAAACAGTGCGGTTGGCTATACAACCACACTGGTATTTGACGAGGATGAAACGGTCATCAGTGCCAGAACCGGCTTTCCCCAGGGCTGGGAAGTGAACAAAGAAGATAACCTGGTGTATCTCGAAGTGAAGCCCGTCAAACAGACCGTACAGAAGAACAGTACCGATGACAATGGCAACCAGTCTTCAGAGGTGGTCAGTGTAGCCCTTGATCCTGAAAACGACCTGGAACGCTGGCGAACAAACCTGTTTGTTCGCACAACAAAACGTAATTACAGCATGGAGCTGAACGCCCGAACGTTCCGGCAGCCGGATAAGATCGCGTTTGTTGTTAATTACCAGTACCCGCAGGAACGCCGGAAGGAGCAAGCCGAAATCGAGAAGAAACGGATTGAGGCTCTTAACAAGCGGCAGGAGGAGCAGGCAATCAACCGTTCTCTTGAAAATGCGAAGTCGCCCAAGAACTGGGATTACTGGAAGCGGGTAGCTGACGGCAGCCAGTCAATCAGCCCGGATTATGCGTATGACGATGGCCGCTATACCTGGTTTGGCTTCAGCCCCCTGAAGAAAATCCCCAGCGTCTTTGTTATGAGCGGCGAACAGGAAACGCTGACTAACCCGGTAGTCAAAAACAGCGGTAGTTTCACCGTTGTTGGTGTTCCTGTAGACCAGCGCTTTGTTTTGCGTATGGGAAATCAGGTTGTTGGGGTTGAAAACCGGGGCTTTGGCAAAGTCCGTCTTCCGGCAGGAGATACCGTTTCCCCGAACGTTGAGAAAGAGGTGATCCAGTGAGCGAACAGGAAAATAAAATCCCGACCGCTGTAGAAATTGAACAGGCACTACGGGAACGGCATCAGAAAGAAATTGAGCAAAACGATAAAACGGATAAGGGAGATGAAGATGACGGTAAATCAGTAAAACGCCTGGGTATCGAGAAGCTTAAAAAATCGCGTAAGGGGCTGGTGATTATTGTGGCCGCTTTCCTTCTGCTGGCCGCCGGGGTGTCTGTCTACTATATCCCGTCGATTATTCGTGCAATGTCCAGCGGTGATGATAAGCCTGCCAGTAATGCGGTATCTACTGGTTCAGTAAAACGCGCGACAGGACTCAGCGATGATGTTGATCCATTCAACACCAGGGAAGAACCGGCTAAGACGGAAGAACGGAAGGAAAGCAGCGGCAAAGCGGAAACGCCACCGGAAAAAGTACAACAAAACTTCAGTCGTGCGCTGGATGTGGCCTATGGGGGGAGCAGCTCTGCTTCCTCAAATTCCGGTGGTAGCTCATCAACGGCCAGCAATACCAGGAACGAGGGGGACGGCAGTGACAAACAGGCAGAGGTTCAGCCTGTTAATGCAGGGCAACCCGCGCAGCTTTCTAAAATTACGCGCGTTCCTTATGACCCTAACCTTTTCATTCCTGAAAATACCGCGATTAAGTGCTCGCTGGACAGACGATTTATTTCTGATCTGGCTGGCAAGCTGGTCTGTACGATTAATGAGGACGTATACAGTGCAAACAGGAATGTAAAGCTAATTGAAAAGGGAACAGCCGCATATCTGATGTATAAAACGGGCACGTTCAATCATGGTCAGGGAGCCGTGTTTATCGCTGCTACGAAGCTTAGAACACGTAAGGAACCTTTCATTGATATTCCGCTGATTGATACACAGGCGGCGGGAGCGCTGGGTGAGGCCGGGGCTTCAGGCTGGATTGACACACATTTTGCAGATCGCTTTATGGGCGCGATGATGGTTGGCATGATCCCCGATGTGGCACAGGCCGCAAGTGGAGCGGCTAAAAGTAATAAAGACAATCAGACCGACTATACAGCTAACAGTCGCCAGGCTTTTGCTGATATAGCACGCGAAGCGTTTGCAAACAGCGTAAATATCCCTCCAACGCTTTATAAAAACCAGGGGGAAATCATTACTCTGATCGTTGGTCAGGATTTGGATTTCTCCAGCATCTACAAATTAAAAATGGTGGGTACCCGGAGGTAATTTGATAACGCTGGATATCAAAGAGTTTTCAATGCTGTTAGGAATAAGGGAAAGCGAAATATACCATCATATTCGTAAGGGCATACCAATAAATGGCGTTCCTTTCCCCAAACCACTGAAACAAATCAAAACGCATCGATTTAATTACGAAGAAGTCATGCGTTTTATTGAAGATCTTAAAGGAAAAGGTGAATTATGAAGGATGCAGAGAACAGACATATTGTTTATGAAATAATAGATGAATACTTCCACCACTGGCTTAATGAAGTCGATGGTTTAACTGAAATCGCGGTAAATCGGCCTGATGAACTGTTTGTTAAAGTGAGTGGGAAATGGCAGCAGCATGAATTAAAAATGGATTTTAAAGATTGTATGTCATTTGCAGGGGCAATTTCTGATTATCATGATGGTGGGTCGGTTACGCCAGAATATCCCTTACGTTCTGTTACGCTCCCCGGAGGGGAGCGTGTACAAATAGTTATTCCCCCGGCAACGGAACGGGAAACGGTGTCTATTACAATCCGTAAGCCGTCCAGTGTGTTTATCGACCATGATACCTTTGTTAAACAAGGGTTTTACTCAAGGCTAAATCAAGGGGGGAAATTCAGGGATAAAGAAGATGAATTATCTTCAATGTTTAAAGATAATTGTTTTGAACAATTTGTCCCTGAATGCCTGGTTAAGGGTAAAACGATGGTATTTTGTGCCGGAACGGGGGCGGGTAAAACCACCTTTGCAAATGCCTGTCTTCAGTACATACCCCATCATTTACGATGTATTTCAATTGAAGATACAGATGAAGCAAAGTTCAGGTTCCACAAAAATCATGTGAAATTGTATTACCCGTCAGAAGGGGAAAGTAGCACTGTCAGTTCCGCTTCTCTTTTACGTTCTGGTTTTCGTATGAACCCGGACAGAATCCTCATGACTGAGGTTCGCGGCGCGGAAGCCTGGGATTTTCTCAAAGGCTCAAGTTCCGGCCATGCAGGGAACCTTACAACCGTCCATGAGAGCACCCCTGAAGATGCTGTGCTTGGACTGGTTCAACGGTGCTATATGAACCCTGAATGTCAGAATTTGCCTTATAACATTATATTGCGGAGGGTGTTAAGCAACGTCGATGTGATTATGAGTATTAAGTACATCGATGAGGAAGATAACCGATTTGCATCGGGTATTTACTATCGTGATATTCATTTTCAGGAATACTTTGAAAAGCTGAAGGAGTGATTATGTCTCTGAAACTACCCGATAAAGGCCAGTGGGCTTTTATCGGTCTGGTTATGTGTCTTGTGACGTATTATACTGGCTCAGTTGCTGTTTACTTCCTGAACGGAAAAACGCCGCTTTATATATGGAAGAATTTTGATTCCATGCTGCTGTGGCGGATAATAACAGAGAGTAATATACGGACAGATATCAGGTTAACCGCAATCCCCTCTCTTTTATCAGGTATGGTTTCGTCTCTCATTGTGCCTGTTTTTATTATCTGGCAACTGAATAAAACGGATGTTGCTCTTTATGGTGACGCGAAGTTTGCCAGTGATAATGATTTAAGAAAATCGAAACTTCTGAAATGGGAGAAAGAAAACGATACTGATATTCTTGTAGGTGCATATAAAGGTAAATACCTGTGGTATACCGCACCAGATTTTGTATCACTTGGCGCAGGAACCCGCGCAGGTAAAGGGGCTGCAATAGGTATTCCAAACCTGCTGGTCAGGAAACATTCCCTGATTGCATTAGATCCAAAACAGGAACTGTGGAAAATCACCAGTAAGGTACGTGAAAAACTGCTGGGTAATAAGGTCTATCTTCTTGACCCTTTCAACAGTAAAACGCATCAGTTTAACCCGCTTTTCTATATTGATTTAAAAGAAGAGAGCGGGGCTAAAGACCTGCTGAAGCTGATTGAGATCCTGTTCCCGTCTTACGGTCTGACCGGAGCGGAAGCACACTTTAATAACCTCGCGGGGCAGTACTGGACGGGGCTGGCAAAATTGCTTCATTTCTTTATTAACTACGACCCCTCCTGGCTTGGTGAGTTCGGGCTTAAACCTGTTTTCTCAATTGGTTCTGTAGTCGATTTGTACAGCAACATCGACCGGGAGCTGATACTCAGTAAGCGAGAAGACCTGGAGGGAACAAAAGGACTTGATGAAAACGCGCTGTATCATCTGCGCGATGCCCTGACCAAAATCAGGGAGTATCACGAAACCGAAGACGAACAACGTTCGAGTATTGATGGTTCGTTTCGTAAGAAAATGAGTCTGTTTTATCTTCCGACTGTTCGCAAATGTACAGACGGCAATGATTTCGACCTTCGCCAGTTGCGCCGGGAAGATATCACTGTTTATGTTGGCGTTAATGCTGAAGATATGTCCCTGGCCTATGACTTCCTCAACCTGTTCTTTAACTTCGTTGTGGAAGTCACGTTACGAGAAAACCCTGACTTTGACCCGACACTGAAACATGACTGTCTGATGTTCCTGGATGAGTTTCCGTCTATTGGTTACATGCCAATCATTAAAAAAGGTTCGGGTTATATTGCCGGGTTTAAACTCAAACTTCTGACGATTTACCAGAATATCAGTCAGCTTAATGAAATCTATGGTGTTGAAGGTGCCAAAACGCTGATGAGTGCGCATCCCTGCCGGATTATCTACGCTGTCAGTGAAGAAGATGACGCTAAAAAGATTTCGGAAAAGCTGGGCTATATCACCACCAAATCGACAGGTTCAAGCAAGACAAGCGGACGCTCAACGTCGAAAAGCAGTTCAGAAAGTGAGGCGCAGCGCGCCCTTGTGCTCCCGCAGGAGCTGGGAACGCTGGATTTTAAAGAAGAATTTATCATTCTTAAAGGTGAAAACCCGGTTAAAGCTGAGAAAGCCCTCTACTTCCTCGACCCGTATTTTATGGACAGGCTGATGATGGTAAGCCCCAAACTTACCGAGTTAACCGCCTCTCTGAATAAGACTAAAAAAGTATTGGGTGTTAAAGGGCTTAAATATCCTTCTAAAGAAAAAATGCTCTCCGTCGGTGAGCTGGAGTCAGAGGTTTTACTATGAAAAAAATGTTAATGGTCAGTGTCCTTTTTCTCTCTGCCTGTTCCTCTCCGCCTGAACCACCACAGGTTGACTGGGAACAGAATCCTGAAACGGTGAATACACAATTAATGGACTGGCAACCGACATACTCAGTTATTAAATCAGACAAGGTTAATTCATCGTGGGTTAAGGTTATCCATAATTTCAGGCCTGAAAACCGCCTTTACGATGATGCTGTTTTTTATTCTGTTGCACATTCTGATTCAGTGATTGTTGAAACCAGTAACGGAACAGACTTTTTCACAGCTAAAAACTGGTTGAGGGCGAACGGTGCAAACGGTGTCATACAGTATCGTTATAAAATGAACTGTTTTTCTTGCCGGACTACCAGTGTTTATTTATCACGATAACGCCGGATTAATAAAATTCTTGTAATTTTATTGAGCCGGGGTTGAACAACCGCAGGGCGTTAGTTGCCCGTTATCCATGAGGTGTATATGAAAAAGACCGTAACCACGGCAGTGCTGCTTTGTGCGTTCGCTGCCGGAACTGCTCATGCTGAGGAAAAGGCCGACCCGAACGATCCATGTGCAATGGTGTTATGCCTTGCCGGAAAACTTGACGGAAGTAGTCCGGCAGAATGTGACCCGATGTATAAAAGTTTTATGTCAATCAGGAAAAAGAATAAACATGGTTTTTTACCCGATCACACGGCAGATGCCAGAAAGAAAAAACTAAATGAATGTCCTGCGGCTGATGCAGGTACAGTAAGTAAAATTATTTCAAGCTTTGGCCGATTGAAAAACTTTTAATTCTGTTTGATTTAATTCTGATGTGAATACGCAAGTTTCAGGTTTGAGACTGGAACTTGCGAACATTTTTTACAGGGGTGGGAGGATGAAAATTATTAACGTACCTGATGCAAGAAGTGTGAGAATTGCCGGAATTGAAATTATCGATAGTGTCAAATCGGTCGCTTCTGTTTTTACTGAAATTTTGTTGTTTATGGTCTGGTTTCCGGCAATTGTCTATGGGCTTTATCGTTTTGTTATCGTTTTGTGGGATGCTTCCTTAAAGCCGCAATCGCTCATTGAGTTTATTAATTTCATGGTTGAGTTATACAGCTATGTACTTCCTTCGTTGGCTGTTATCGCAGTGGCTTTAGTCGTCGTTTTATCCATTTTTAAAAGACTCTCAGCAATATGGGAGGGAAGAAAGCAATGAGACATTTTTTTAATGTTCTTTCCTTTGCTGTTGCCCTGTTGCCAGCTACATTGTGTGCTGCTCAGATTCAGGGGAAAGTTATTCGCGTTCTCGATGGAGATACCATCGAAGTTAAAACACTACCCGCGAAAATTGTTGTGTATGAAGTTCCGATTCGAGTCCGATTGATAAATATCGATGCACCGGAAAAAAAACAACCCTTTGGTCGCTGGTCAACCAATCAACTTAAAGCCCTGCTGGCAGGGCAATCAGTTACCGTCTCTTATACGCAAACAGATCGCTACGGGCGAGTCCTGGGACGAGTGGTGACAGCGAACGGCACTGAGGCTAACCGCCAGCAAGTGCTAAAAGGGGCTGCATGGGTTTATGACAGGTACAACACCGATAACTCATTACCGGCTCTGCAACGGGAAGCTCAGACACAGAAGCGCGGCCTGTGGGCTGACAGTAATCCCGTTCCTCCGTGGGAGTGGCGTCATAAACAAAACTGACGCGCTTCGCTTGTCCAACCCCTCCTCTGCCTGAAGAAAATCTTCAGGCAACGTCACGGTTTTTAATATACATGGTGCGCATATGGGTAAATTAACTCTGGTAGAGCAGGCTTTACGGCTCCATAAAGAATATTACGGTGAAGATAATTTTGGTACTGTCGTAAAGGATTGTGATTACTATCCTAAAGTGGCAGAGATTTTTATAAACAGAAAGAATCGTAAAATTTATTCGAATCTTGATATCGAACCCGTTGCTTCAACCGTCGTTCATACGGGAAGTAGCCCTGTTATGGCTAAAGCCGGGAGGATTAAAAAGCTTATGTTTAAAGATGGTTCGGGAGCATACCGGATTCATCTTGGTCAAAATGAAGTGGTTCATATTATTCGCTTCATTCTTAACTCTAAAGTCAGAATGGAGTACGCAGTTGGCACAACCAAAAGTATGTCGATGCTTCATAATCTTTGCGAAGCTGGACGCGCTAAATTAAACCGCTCTTTACCCCGTAAAGGTATCTGGAAAATCGGGTGTTACGACGGCGTTTATTATCACGGTAAGGCAAGGAAGGAAGAAATAGAAAACGCTTTACGTTTTTCTGTTCATCCAAAGTTTAATGAGCTGGAGAATGACTTTAATCAGTTCTTTTCGGATATTGATTTCTACACCCGTTATGGTCAGTCAGGAATGCGAAAAGTGCTTTTTACTGGTCCTCCGGGCACAGGGAAAACGACTATCGCAAAAGCTTTGGGGGCAAAATATCAGGATAAATATGTATTTGTTTATGCTGATGATTACTTTAAAGATGTTTGCTATGCCGCAGCTCAAAAGAAAATACCCGTTATCATAATAGCTGAAGAGGTTGATGAACTTTATCGGGCTGATGCCGGAACGTTAAGTTTTCTTGATGGGGCTGATACACCGCGAAATCTTGCCGGGACATATGTTATTTTTTCAACGAACTATCCTAACCGGATTGATCCGCGCATCAGAAAACGCCCTGGCAGAATTGACAGAATCATATCTGTAGGTGCTTTTCGGACTAAAGCCGCTGCCGCTTGTGCCAAAATGTACTTACCAGACGATATAAATATTGACCTTAAAGAACTTGGCGCGGTGCTGGACAGAACGACTCCTGCTGAAATAAAGGAGATAATAAATATTGCTATTGGCATGATTCGCGGAACAAAAAACGAATTAACAGTAGATGTAATCAAGAATGCGCGTGCCTTTTTGAAAGGAACCCTTGACCTTAGTGTGCAGGAGGCAGAAGAAGACATAGAGGAAAGGGAAGAAATCTTTAAAAAGAATGGTGCGCAGCCTGACTATTCAAGTTACCTTGAGGATTGATTAATGAGACTTTTTATTGCAGAAAAACCGTCTTTAGCAAAGGCTATTTTTGAAGGACTGGGCGGAAATCCCAATACAGAAAAGAAAAACGGCTATTTTGAACACGGTTCTGATGTCGTTACCTGGTGTTATGGTCATATGCTGGAGCTTTACGACCCACAGGATTATGACGACAAATATTCCAACTGGCGTTATAGTGATTTACCCATTAAAGCGGTTTATCCGCCAAAATATAAAATCAAGCCTGAATCAGAAGCACAGACCCGCATTATTTTGTCTCTTATCGATAAAGCCGACAGCATCGTTCATTCAGGCGACCCCGATGATGAAGGATGTTTGCTGGTTGATGAGATTCTGGGTTATGCCGGAAACAAGAAACCCGTCCAGCGACTGCTTGTTGCCGACCTCAACCTTGCGCCAGTGCAAAAATCACTGTCGAATTTACAACCTAACGATAAATTTCGCGGTATGACGTTAAGCGCCCTGGCGCGTTCCCTGTGCGATCAGGGTTTTGGCTATAACATGACGCGGGGATGTACATTAAAAGGCCGTGAGAAGGGCTATGACGGCGTTCTGAACGTTGGCCGGGTACAAAGTGCCGTTCTTGGTCTGGTGAACATGCGCACGCTGGCGAACCAGAATCACACAGAAAGCTTTTATTACGATGTATTCGCCAGTCTGTCGATGAACGGGCATCAGATTAAGGCGAAATATCAGACAACAGACGACGATCAGATAGACGAGAAAAAACGCCTGATCTCCGAAGCTCAGGCCGCGCATATTGCCGGACGTGTTACGGGTAAGGATGCTATTGTTACTATCGCGACGACAAAGCCGGAAAATAGCAAGCCTCCGCTTCCGCTTAACCTTTCCACGCTTCAGCAGCTCTGCGCAAAGCGATTTGGTTATTCTGCAAAAGATACGCTCGATGTGATGCAGGGGCTGTATGAAACTCACAAGCTTCTGACCTATCCACGTTCTGACAATCGCTATCTTTCAGATGAGCATTATTACCAGGCCGGAGATATTGCCACTGCTATAGCGGCCACCGTACCCGAACTGGCGTCTGCGATCGTAGATATGGATAAAGGCCAGAAACACAAAGCCTTTAATGCCAGTAAGATTGAGGCGCACCACGCCATCATCCCGACGACAAAAAGCGGAGCCGGTATTCAGCTTAATGAAAAAGAGCGGAACGTTTATAACCTGGTGTCCGTCTACTTTATCGGGCTGTTCTACCCGGATGCGATCCGCAACAAGACGAAAATCCACTTTGATATTAAGGGGGATACCTTTACGGCCACACAGAGCGTTCTGGTACAAAAGGGCTGGGAAGCGCTGGGTAAGGATAGTGATGACGAGGACGAAACCGAAGATGCCGGAACGGACGGTTTTGACCTTTCATTGCTGAAATTTAATGACAGCGGCCTGTGTGAATCGGCAGACGTGGACAAGAAAAAGACTACACCACCTCGCTATTTCACAGAGTCAACGTTACTGGCCGCCATGACGAGTGCGGCAAAATTCATTGATGATCCGGCTCTCAGAAAGGCGCTGGAAGCGAAAGACGAGGGCAGCAGTGATCGTGGCAGTATCGGAACGGAAGCCACCCGCGCGGGTATTCTTGAGAAACTGGCGGCAAATACCGGGCTTATCTCCATCGAAAAAGAAAAGGGGTATTCGGAGCTGGTATGGAAAACCACAAAACAAGGCCAGGAGTTTTGCGCTGCACTGCCTCCTGAAATCACTAAACCGGATATCTCCGCTCTGTGGGCTGAAAAGCAGTCTCAGATCAAAGCCGGAGAGCTGACAGTTGAGGAGTTTATTAAGGAAAATGATGAGTACGTCCAGGGGTTAATCGACGAGCTGGACAGGAACGGAATTTCGATTTCTTCAAATGCCACGCCCTGCCCGGTTTGTAACAACGGTTTCCTGCGTAAGCGTAAGGGGCAAAATGGCTTTTTCTGGGGATGCTCCTGCTACCCTGAATGCAAGACAACATTCCCGGACAAAGACGGCAAACCGGATATGGAAGCAAAATCCAGATCAGAAGGTTCCATGTCCCGGCTCGAAGCCCCCTGCCCTTCATGCAGTAAAGAAATTATTATCCGGCCTAAAGGCTTTTTCTGTTCCGGGTGCGAGTTTAAAATCTGGTCTGAAGTGTCAGGAAAAAAACTGACACAAAATCAGGTTGAGACATTAATCAAAAAAGGTAAAACCGGAGAGATTAAAGGCTTTACCAGTAATAAAACCGGGAAAAAGTTTGACGCTGCAATTGTTTTGCAGGATAAAACTACGGGTAAACTTGGGTTTCAGTTCAGTAAAAAATAAGGATTAACTCGATGAGTGAAAATGAAACGTTTGACGCAACAAAAAAGCTACTCCTGAATATTCGCTCTGTTCGTGTTTTTGCGCGAGAAACCAGCTTTGAACAACTGCTGGAAATGCAGGAAAAGCTTAACGCCGTGATCGAAGAACGTCGTGAAGAAGCAGAGCGTGAGGCAGCAGAACGCGCAGAGCGCGAAAGAAAGCGCCAGGAACTGCTCCAGTTGATTGCCGGAGAAGGTTTTTCACCGGAAGAACTGCTTGGCCTGTCCGAAGATGCGCAAAAAACACGCAAAAAGACGTTGCCAAAAGCGCCGCCTAAATATCAGTTTGATGAAAACGGCGAAACGAAATACTGGTCTGGTCGTGGCCGGACACCAAAACCAATCGACGAAGCGTTAAAAGCTGGCCGTTCTCTTGATGAGTTTCTCATCAAAAAAGATGCTTCCAGCACTGCTGGTGACGAACAGTAATCTAACAAGCCTCTGACACTGCGTCAGAGGCTTTTTTTTAGCAAAAAGGGCGCGGGGGGTTATGGTGAAGAAATCTTTGGATATCTTCGCGGGGATAAGGGAAGTAGTCTCTGATATCTTTGGTTTCTAACTTACCAGTGCAGTGATACGTCTGAAAATAGATCCACTCTGCTATTGTTTTGTAGATGTGATTTCCCATGTTCGCGCTTTGAGAACCATACTGCATGACTTGTGCATCCAGGTCATTACACATCTCCGGCGGAGTGAGTACATGATATGTCCTGCATAACAGCGGGCGGTAATTGTAGATTGAGCATGTTCCCTTCTCAGACAAAAACGGACATTTTGACTCATGCCCGGTCGTAAGCGGGTTGTCTCTGGCAGTAAGTTTACTTGCTTGTGCAATATGTGTTGCCTCAAGCGCGGTTAAATGAACATCCATTTTACAGCACGAAGAGCACCCCTTTTGACAGGAGGTAAACGTGCTCACAAATTCTTTGTTAAAACGATCCAAAAAGGCGTACATCTGTTTTAACTTGAGGTAAATATTACCGGATTGAGTATTGAGTTTATTTATGAGTGCCTTTAACTCATCGAAATACTTATCAGGTACGGGTTTCAGATTGGTATAGCCGGGTAATGTTTCGCCTGGCTCCAGGTGGATCACTGAGTTAGGTTTGATATCCATTGCTTTTGCTTCCTATATTCTTCTCGCGCTGGTTGTTCATTTGACACTAAAACAAGCGTCATACAATGGCAAGGTGTCAAGCCCAGCAGTAAATCACGCTTGCCAGCAAACCAGTTTCCTGCAGCCGGTTTGGCCGTTGATTTTTGCCAGCAATATTACCCGCTCGATGCCCGCCCTGGGCGTGAAATTGCCAGCAAAAAAGATTGCCGCTATCAAAGGTGTGGTTTATATTATCTGTATCGTACGATACAGATAATGGAGAAGCTTAATAGATGACTGAAAAAATCACTGACGAGGAACTGGTAGATTTGTTGGAGGCGCTCAAAAGAGCACATGGTATGGGCGTTTGTTCAAAGGCGGTTAAGCTGGCACAGCGTTGCGCTGATGTGTTCCCTGCTATTGTTGCAGAGTTACAGGAATATCGGAACGCCGCTAAGCGAACTTCAGCATGACAAGAGCCACGGAACGCGCTTACAGCGAGCTACAACAGGCGTTTGATTTCTATAACCAGCGCCTTTTTGACGGCGAACTCCCTGACTGTCTGATTACGTTCCAGCGCGGCAAGAACACAATGGGCTATTTCAGTTACAGGCGCTTTGTTGCTGCTGACGGCAGCGGCAGGATGATTGATGAAATCGCCCTCAATCCTGAATACTTCCCGGTGTACCCGCTTATTGAAGTCATGCAAACGCTGGTTCATGAGCAGTGCCATATGTGGCAGTACCACTACGGCAACCCGTCGCGTAAGACGTACCACAATGCGCAGTGGGCGGCAAAAATGGAAAGTATCGGACTTATGCCCTCCTCCACCGGGAGACCTGGTGGTGCGAAAGTCGGCCAGAAGATTAATGACTATCCGATCCCTGGTGGCCGCTTCCAGCGCGTCACACTGGAACTGTTCCAGGGGCAATTTGCTTTGAGCTGGTTTGATCGCTTCCCTGTCCAGGTCGAACAACAAAAAGATATGACCGCCGTAATAGAGCAATGGCGCGAAACGCTTGCTCTGGCGCATCAAAATGCTGAGGCCGGGATTGATATAGAAGCGGTGCTTTCTATGGCTCTGCTGCCGTCAGTGTCACCGCAGAACGGGAGCCATTCAGATGATATGGCCGGGAGCAATGACAATGATTTGTCAGTTGCAGCATTTGAGGACAAGCCAAAACGAAATAAAGTTAAATATCAGTGTCGCGGGTGTGGCGCTGCCGTGTGGGGCAAAGCCGGACTGAATATTGAATGCGGCGATTGCGAGCTGGCTTTCATCGAAAATTAATTGCCAGCAAATTTTCCCGGTCACATCTGTTGGCCAGTGTTTTTTGCCAGCAAAGTTTCTTCCCGGGTTCGCGCCGGCAGCGCAAAAATGACAGCAAAAGAGGGGTATCATGGGGCATTACACAATCAGAACGAATGACGACGAAGATCAGGCCATTAAAAAGGCGCAGGAAGCGACCGGACAGGCATCAGCCAGCAAAACCTTTATGACGGCTATCCTTGAGCTTCAGCGTAACAGAGACGAGATGGCGCAGCTACGGCGTGAACTGGCGCAGGAAAAAGCGCGGAGTCAGGAGCTGGTATCATCGGTAAAACAATTCCGTTCCAGCCTGAACAATCTGTTTGATCTGGCTGACAACCCTTAAATAACAAGGAGCGAAACGTGCATACCACAAATGCGATTATCCTGTGCCTGGTGTCATATCCCTGCATCGTTGCATGGGTTATCTATAAAAACAGATTTGTCGATTACTTGTTTTTAACTCTGCTTGCTTGTTTGGGGAGCATTTTTTCAGTCGTATTGTATAAACAGCCCGACTACTCATTGACCATATATCAGGCCGTTGCTGTCGGCTATGCTGCCGTGATCATGCCAACGGTGTTAGTTTTGAGTGTCGTTAATATCTTCATGGGAAAAGCAGAGAGAACGTGCAAATGAATACACTGGCTGCACTGGAAAATACGTTTCGTGATATGAGAAAGCATGGCTGCCAAACAGTCATGGTCACGCAGTCTTTAGCTGATTTTGGCCGCTACAGCTATAAACCGCGCCCTGCATTTCAGGACTGGATCGAACGGCTGAAGACTGGCGAACGTCTGCCGCGAGGCCGTTACTTTGTTGGCAAGAAGCCTGGTGGCCGCCTGGTGCTCATTGATGAATTGGGGGGAACATGGACAGAAAAAGTAACAGTGATTCATACCAACGCTGGATGATAGAGAAGGCTGACAAAAGGGAAAGGACGCAAATCAGTATGTCGTTCGTAAAGATGAAGGACGTACTTTTTAACGTGCTGGCTATCGGTACTGTTTTAGCAGCCCTGGTGGTGATCTTTTATGAAGTGCAAAGCAGCTTATAAATTGATGGCCGTTGACAATGAATGTCATACTACCTGACCGGGCAATGCCGGAAGATTTCTTTCACGGGTGATGGTTTGTGATCCCGGCATTGTTCCGGCGCTCTCTCGTAAATTCTCGCGCCCAATCCCCCTCGCAAAACCTCAGAATTCACGTAACGCACCGCGATTTCGGCAACCATCAACCCTAACGTCCTTATGTTGTTGGGTTTGCCGCAGAACAATTTATTCATTTAAAATAGATTTAAACGAAGCGGGAAACCGCAGACGTAAAAAAACCGACTGGTGAGGTCGGCTTTTTTACGGTTCCGGTGCGAGCTGGTAACTCAGCCCGGAAGGGAAACTCTCTACAACTGACAATAGTATGATAATCCGTGAAGCCTGATTATGCAATATGACGGGCAGTGACTGTGCGTTAACGGTTTGCCTGAACGTTAGATAAACGTATAATCAGAGGGTTAGCTCTGTGGTGAGTCTCTCCCTGCATTCCGCTAAATGCGGCATGAACAGGTTCAAAGTCCTGACAGGTAATACAGGTGGTGCTGGTTATCTGTGCTCTGGCAGGAGTGAGACTCTCTACAACTGACAAGACGAAGAGAAGCCGTGGTGACAGGCAGTGTAAGAGCAAGCCACGGTGTCTTTACTCCATTTATGGAGAAAACGGATGATTAACCTGTTAATCATCGTTCTGAGGGCGGTAGCGGCGCTTGCAAACGCGCTGATTGCCATTCTGGAACTGATCCGCCAGTTCATCGACTAATGAACACGGAAACGTAATTAAGGCCGGAGGAACACCACCTCCGGCCTTTAATAAAAATATAGTTTAGTTACAACATTCACTAGTCTGTACTAACCACCACACACCTGACCTTCTGCGCACAAGTTACCTTTAATCACTCCTAAACAGGCATTTCATGAAACTCCCCTGTTCTTGCATCGGTAACAGGGGTCTGACGCTCAGTGGAACGAAAACTCACGTTAAGCAACGTTTTCTGCCTCTGACGCCTCTTTTAATGGTCTCAGATGTCCTTTGGTCACCAGTTCTGCCAGCGTGAAGGAATAATGGCCGAGCATATTGATATGTCCGTGGCAAAGCGGGGAGAGGCGTGCGATATCTTCATCATTCAGTGTTTCACCCTGCGCCCGGAGATGATCCAGGGCTGCCTGCATATAAATAGTGTTCCATAACACGACGGCGTTAGTGACCAGCCCCAGTGTGCCCAGTTGATCTTCCTGACCGTCGGTATATCGTTTTCTTATCTCACCTTTTTGACCGTGACAGATGGCTCTGGCAACGGCATGGCGACTTTCTCCCCGATTAAGCTGGGTCAGAATGCGCCGGCGGTAATCTTCATCATCAATATAATTAAGCAGATACAGCGTTTTGTTGATGCGCCCCACTTCAATGATTGCCTGAGTCAGTCCGGAAGGACGTTCACTTTTCAGCAATGAACGGACCAGCACTGAAACCTGTACTTTGCCCAGCTTCAGGGAGCCAGCGGTCCGGATCATTTCGTCCCACTGAGGGGTTCTAGGGATTTTCCGTCCAAAAACGACAAAGTGCTCTGGAGGCCCCGCCGTCTGTGGCCTCCAGAGGGGTATTACTTTTTTCGAGATCCCTATTTGGGCTCTGTTTGAGTAAGATTTAGTCTTTTTGGGCTAAATCCATGGCATTCGAAGAACGTGTCCAAATCTTGTCCGAGGCAGAACAAGATGAGTTATATGGACCCCCCGCTTTCACCTCCGCCGACCAACGCTTCTTTTTCTCGCTGAACGATAAGGAACTGGCGATCGCTAAAAGCCTCCGTCATCGGGGCCAGCGTTACATGCTGGTGGTACTGCTGGGCTATTTCAAAGCCAAGCCGGTGGTGCTGAATCCCGGCTTTCATCAGATCAAGCAGGACCTCAAATACGTTTATCAAACCGTTCTACCAGGCCCAGGCTGTAGACCCTTTAATCTCACGCCAAAAGAGAACGAACGGATTTACCAACGTGTTTTCCAGCTCTGCAACTACCAGCGCTGGAATGTCAAAGACCATGGAGCGGCGTTGAGAGATTACTTATCCCAGCAAGCCAGAGCCTGGACAGCGCCTAGGCACCTCTTCGATGCGGCCAATGAATATTGTTCGGGGCAGAAGATCGCAATCCCTGCCTACAGCACGCTGCAAAAGATCATCAGTCAGGTGGTGGGAGACGAACAGGAACACATGGCCGCGCACCTTGAGCGTGCAATGTCACGCGGTCTTAAGCAAGCACTGGCGGAGCTCGTGAACGGCACAGGTCCACTGCCGTTCCGACAGTTGCGACAATCGGCTCGTAACTTCACCGGAACCGAGTTGGAGAAAGAACTGATTGTCTATCGCCATATCCAGCATTGGATGCCGGAAGTGGATCTGCTGTTGAGCACGCTATCACTGTCGCAGAAAAATCTGCAACACCTGGCAGAGAAAGTCGACTACTACGGTGCCAAACTGAAACGTCAAACCGTAGGCAGCCAATGGCTGTATTTATTGTGCTATCTTCAAACGCGATGGCAGCAAGCGCTGGAACGTATTGCCGATGGCTTTGTGCATCATGTCAGACAGACCAAACAGAAGGCAAAGGATTATGCGCAGGAAGCGGTGTTTAAGGATTGGCAAAAAGCAGCTAAAAATGTCAGCAAGGCAGCTGAAGTACTGCACCTGTTCATTGATGACAGCATTGATCTGCAACTACCGTTTGCAACAGTAAGACAGCAAGCACTGAGCCTGCTGACCAAAAGGGATCTGGAATCTGTATGTCTCTTCCTGAACGAGCAGCGACGATCGGTCGATGAAGCCATGTGGCAGTACTGCGACGAGAAAGAAAGTCTGCGGAAAGGTTTGCTGCGAGAGTTGTTCCTATGTCTGCGCTTCGAAGGCTGCGACGGCACCCAGCACTTAGCGGCCGCCTTGGCGAAAACACAAAACGAACTCAACGGCCAGGACGCTCAGTTGCAAACTGCCGACACCAGACTCCTTTCCAAAAAATCACGTGAATTCCTGCTGGATGGTGAAGGGAATATCCTGATCGATCGTTATGAGTGGTTCCTCTATCAACAGATTCCTGATCGCCTGAATGGGGTCGGTTCCGGCTGAGGGCGAAATGACACCCTAAGCGTTAGCTCTGTGTCGTTGCACGATGTCAGCGACGGTATTCTTGCTGATACCGAGCTCGCGTGCGATCCAGCGATAGCTGCGTCCCTCGGCCCTCATCGCAACCACCTTAGGCAAAAGTCGGTCTGATTTTGGTCGCACTCCGGCCTGACGACCAAGCCTCTTACCACGTGCCTTCGCAACAGCAAGGCCTGACTTGACCCGCTCGCTGATGAGATCCCGCTCAAACTCCGCAATGCCGGAAAGAAACGTCGCCAGCATTCGTCCATACGGCGACGAAAGATCGAACGCCATTCCATTCATGGCTATCACGGAAACCTTCCAGTTCTCCAGTTCACGTAGCGTATTGAGCAGATCGAGCGTCGAGCGCCCCCACCGGGAAAGCTCAGTGACCAGGATTGCATCAATTTGTCTGGACTGGGCAAGCGCCAGGACTTTCTTTCGCTCGGCCCGGTCGAGTTTAGTTCCTGAACCTGTTTCCTTAAATATTCCCACCACGTCGTAGCCGGCACGGCCGGCGAAGGCTCGCAGATCAAATTCCTGGCGTTCACAAGACTGATCCGCTGTTGAAACCCGGCAGTAAATGGCGGCACGATGTCCCAATTGAACCCTCCTGGATTTTTGTATCGGAACGCCCTGATTTATATGGGCTGGCTGTTGTCCAAAACAGACTATACTTCAAAAGGGACGAATTTGTATGTCACGACGCCATATTTTCACCGAACGGCAGCGAGCAGCGCTGTTCGATCTGCCCACGGACGAACTGTCGCTACTGAAGTTCTACACGCTGGGCGATGATGACCTGGAAAACATTAGGCAGCGCCGCAGACCGGAAAACAGGATTGGCTTTGCCCTGCAACTTTGTGCCTTACGATATCCGGGCCGTGCACTGGCTCCTGGTGAGATGATCCCGCGTGAAGTCCTTTCCTTCGTCGGTGCTCAGCTTGGAGTTCCGGCTGATGCGCTTCTCACTTATGCCACACGGCGCCAAACCCGTCAGCAGCACATGGACACGCTGCGCGAAATTTACGGCTACAAGACCTTCACGGGCCGTGGTGCCCGTGATCTGCGGGAGTGGACTTTCGGCCAGGCCGAAGATGCCAGATCAAACGAGGATCTTGCTCATCGTTTTATTGTGCGGTGTCGGGAAACTTCCACCATTCTGCCCGCAGTATCGACAATCGAGCGCTTGTGCGCGGATGCTCTGGTCGCCGCTGAGCGGCGGATTGAAACGCGGATTGCGGAAAATTTAACAGCGGATGTTCGCGATCACCTGGACAAACTTCTGAGTGAAATGCTCGCCGGCAATATCAGTCGTTTCATCTGGCTTCGCAACTTCGAGGTTGGTAACAACTCGGCTGCTGCTAACCGTTTGCTCGACAGGCTCGAATTTCTGCGTACCCTGAATATCAATCATAGTGCTTTGGCCAGCATACCTGCCCATCGCATTGCCCGGCTGCGTCGGCAGGGTGAACGCTACTTCACCGACGGTTTGCGTGACATCACTTCGGACCGCCGCTGGGCGATCCTTGCCGTCTGTGTTGTGGAGTGGGAAGCGGCGATTGCTGATGCCATAGTCGAAACCCATGACAGGATCGTAGGAAAAACCTGGCGGGAAGCGAAGCGCCAGCATGACGAAACAATTTCCGGCTCTAAAGCCACACTCACGGATACGATCCGTACCTTCACCGCGCTGGGAGCTTCGTTGCTTGAGGCCCGCAGTGACGGAACCCCGCTGGAGATGGCTGTCGCCAGTTCGGTTGCATGGGACCGGCTCGCTCAACTGGTAGCGACAGGGACTCAACTCAGCAACACGCTAGCCGATGAGCCTCTTGCATATGTCGGGCAGGGATACCATCGCTTTCGTCGTTATGCGCCCCGCATGTTGCGCTGTCTGAAGCTCGAAGCCGCGCCGGTCGCCGGACCATTGGTAGCAGCAGCTTTGTCGATCGGAGAGATGAAAGGTGTTGCATCGCCAGAAAGGCGTTTCCTGCGGCCCAGCTCCAAATGGAACCGTCATTTACGAGCTCAGGAAAAAGGAGATACCCGTCTTTGGGAAGTGGCGGTACTCTTTCACCTCCGGGATGCTTTTCGTTCCGGAGATGTCTGGCTCGCTCATTCGCGCCGCTATGGTGACCTCAAGCAGGTACTGGTGCCGATGATCGCGGCGCAGGAAAATGCAAAACTGGCCGTGCCTTCCAACCCACAGGATTGGCTGGCAGACAGAAAGGCGCGACTCACGATCGCTCTTAAGCGGCTGGCCCGGGCTGCCCGTAACGGCACTATTCCGCACGGTAGCATAGAAGATGGAACGTTGCGGATCGACAGGTTGACAGCAGACGTGCCGGATGGTGCCGAGGCACTCATACTGGATCTGTATCGCCGAATGCCGTCCGTTCGGATTACCGACATGCTGCTTGAAGTTGATGCAGCCCTTGGTTTCACAGATGCGTTTACCCATCTGAGAACCGGGGCTCCATGTCGCGACCGGATCGGTCTGCTCAACGTCCTGCTCGCTGAAGGGCTCAATCTGGGCCTGCGTAAGATGGCGGAAGCTACAAACACGCATGATTACTGGCAGCTCTCACGCCTTGCCCGCTGGCATGTTGAAAGCGAAGCCATGAACCAGGCATTGGCAATTGTGGTGGCCGCGCAGGGTAAACTGCCGATGTCACGCGTCTGGGGGATGGGCACGTCAGCATCGAGCGATGGTCAGTTTTTCCCGACAGCGCGGCATGGCGAAGCCATGAACATGGTCAATGCCAAATATGGTTCTGTTCCCGGCCTCAAAGCGTATACTCACGTAAGCGACCAGTTCGCGCCATTCGCTTGTCAGTCGATCCCGGCGACCGTGAGCGAGGCACCGTATATTCTCGATGGACTACTGATGAACGAGGTCGGTCGCCATGTTCGCGAACAGTATGCCGATACAGCAGGATTCACCGACCATTTGTTCGGAGCCAGTAGCCTGCTCGGCTACAATCTCGTTCTGCGAATCAGGGATCTGCCATCGAAGCGGTTGTACGTATTTAATCCCGATACGACCCCCAGGGAGTTACGCAAGTTGGTAGGTGGAAAAGCCCGGGAGGATCTTATCGTTGCGAACTGGCCTGATATTTTCCGTTGTGCCGCGACGATGACCGCTGGCAAAATCAGGCCCAGCCAACTCCTGCGCAAGCTCGCTTCTTACCCACGACAAAACAACCTTGCAGTTGCGCTTCGTGAAGTTGGTCGTATTGAACGGACCCTTTTCATTATTGAGTGGATCCTGGATACGGACATGCAGCGGCGTGCTCAGATCGGTCTTAACAAGGGAGAGGCCCACCATGCGCTCAAAAATGCGCTCCGTATCGGGAGGCAGGGGGAAATTCGCGATCGCACGACAGAGGGGCAGCACTACCGAATCGCTGGGCTCAATTTATTGACTGCGGTGATCATTTACTGGAATACCGTCCATCTTGGTCATGCCGTCACGGAGCGGCGGAACGAAGGGTTGGATGTTCCCCCTGAATTTCTTCCCCACATATCCCCATTGGGCTGGACGCACATTCTACTGACTGGCGAATATCTTTGGCCCAAGGAACCGAAAGCTTAGGGTGTCATTTCGCCCTCAGCCGGAACCGACCCCTGAATGGCCAGCTGACGCTGCCTGATATCACTAAATACCGGGCACTCGACGCCGACCTGATCGACGGGGAACATTGGCGAAAAAACAAATATACGCTGCTTCAACAGAGCCATTTTACAAAATTAGCGGAGGAGCCTGAAAAGCTGATCAAACAGATGGCCATGGAATTGGATACCCGTTTGTACGAAGTCGGCGAATATCTTGAACAGGAAGACAACCGGAATATCATCTTGCGTAATCCGCAGGGTAAACGCTTCTGGCGCCTGCCTTCGGCCAGCAAACATCATCTGGTCAACAATCCCTTCTTCCAGCAAATTCCCACAACGGGGATTGCGGATGTACTGCGCATGGTTGATCGTGACACCGGTTTCATTGACTGCTTCGCTCATGTGCTGGGTTCCCAATCCAGAAGCCGTTCCCATGAATATGACCTGTTGGCAATTCTGGTCGGCAATGCAACCAATCAAGGCATTTACGGCATGGCACAGATCTCTGATCGTACCTATGATCAGCTCAGCACTATCCAGGCGAACTATCTTCGCCTGGAAACATTGAATGCTGCTAACGACAACATCAATAACGCGACAGCCAAGCTACCCATCTTCCGGTACTACAACATCCAGGAAGATGTGATCCACGCCAGTGCCGATGGTCAAAAGTTCGAAGCCCGGCGCGAGACCTTCAAAACCCGTTATTCGTCGAAGTACTTTGGCACTCAAAAAGGTGTTTCTGCCATGACCTTGATCGCCAATCACGCTGCGATCAACGCCAGAGTGATCGGCGCCAACGAACATGAATCGCACTACATCTTTGATTTGTTGATGAGCAATACGTCAGACATCATTCCGGATGTGCTCTCAACCGATACCCATGGGGTGAACCATGTGAACTTCGCGTTACTGGATCTGTTCGGATACCAGTTTGCCCCACGCTATGCCCAGGTTGGCAAAGTGATCAATGACATGTTTGATGTCAAGGAAGACAAAGAACACCGAATTCAGCTGTGCTTAAAAAAGCCAATCAATACCCATCGTATTGCGCAGCACTGGGATACCATCCAACGGATTGCAGTATCACTTAAGCAGCGGAAAACAACGCAAGCCACCTTGGTGAGAAAGCTCTCGGAGTACAAGCGCAATCACCCGCTGCTGGAAGCCCTGACGGAATACAATCGCCTGGTGAAAGCGAATTATCTACTGTGCTACATCGATGATGCCAGTTTAAGAAACTATGTTCAGCGCGCGCTGAACCGGGGAGAGGCCTATCACCAACTGCGTCGGGCCGTGAGCAGCGTCAATGGGGATCAGTTCCGGGGCAGTTCAGACGAAGAAATCCAGCTATGGAATGAGTGCGCTCGCCTGGTCACCAATGCCATCGTTTACTTCAACTCCAGGATACTCAGCCAGCTGTTGACCAGCTTCGAATACCAAGGAGATACCAAGAGAATAGATATCGTCAAACAGGCATCCCCTGTGGCCTGGCACAACATTAACCTCAAGGGGACTTACCACTTCGAATTGAGCGAAAAATTGCCAGATCTGGAGGAGCTTATGCGCTCAATCGAGGGATATTTACCCGTCAGCGAAAAGTAATACCCCTCTGGAGGCCACGGACGGCGCGGCCTCCAGAGCACTTTGTCGTTTTTGGACGGAAAATCCCTAGAACCCCATTATCTAAAAATACTTAATTGTCTTTTAACGTCGCTAAATTTTAAATAAATAAGTGAAGAGTGTTAGTGGAGCCACTGATTTAAAGTTGGCAGAGTAAAACTTGAAGTGCGACATAAACCACCTAATTAATTTAAAGGGTTTATGGAGTATATAAAATTGTCATACCATCATCTTAACTTTGAAGATCGTACTGCATTAATGCTTGAGTCAAGAAAAGAAGGCTTTTCAGCCAGAAAATTTGCTGAACTCATTAAAAGACATCCTAGTACGATCTATCGTGAGCTTAAAAGAAATAGCATCAATGACGTTTATCAAGCTCGATATGCTTCTGATAACACCTTCGCTAGACGTAGACGTGGTCACAGAAAACTCAAAATCGATTCAATCCTCTGGAAATTTATTGTTGAAGCGATCCGTTGTTTATGGTCTCCTCAGCAAATAGCAAAGCGTTTAAAGACATTTCCTGATTTGGATCAAACAATGAATGTAAGCCATACAACGATTTATTCAACGATACGAGCATTACCAAAGGGTGAGTTGAAAAAAGACTTATTATCCTGTCTACGTCATGAAAATAAAAAGCGAAAAGCTAACGGTGAACCTAAAAAAGATTCTATATTACAGGATATTAAAACTATTCATGAGCGCCCAGCCGAAGTTCAAGAAAGAAAAATACCGGGTCATTGGGAAGCTGATTTAATTAAAGGTAAAGACAATAAAAGTTCGATAGCAACACTTATTGAACGAAATACACGGCTCTGTATCTTGGCAACATTACCTGATGCAAAGGCAGAATCAGTGCGCAAGGCTTTAACTGAAGCTCTGAAATATTTACCTGCAGAACTGCGTAAAACGTTGACCTATGACCGTGGACGTGAGATGTCAGAACATAAAATACTCGAAGAAGATTTAGGCATAGATGTATATTTCTGTGACCCACATTCACCCTGGCAAAAAGGCACATGCGAAAATATGAATGGTTTAATTAGGCAATATTTACCTAAAGGGATTGATTTAAATCAGGCAGATCAGCATTATTTAAATCAAGTTGCCATGTCACTGAATACTCGTCCTAGAAAGGCGTTAGATTGGCTTACACCATTAGGGAAGGTGCGAATAAGCGGGGAAATTCTTCTCGGCTGACTCAGTCATTTCATTTCTTCATGTTTGAGCCGATTTTTTCTCCCGTAAATGCCTTGAATCAGCCTATTTAGACCGTTTCTTCGCCATTTAAGGCGTTATCCCCAGTTTTTAGTGAGATCTCTCCCACTGACGTATCATTTGGTCCGCCCGAAACAGGTTGGCCAGCGTGAATAACATCGCCAGTTGGTTATCGTTTTTCAGCAACCCCTTGTATCTGGCTTTCACGAAGCCGAACTGTCGCTTGATGATGCGAAATGGGTGCTCCACCTTGGCCCGGATGCTGGCTTTCATGTATTCGATGTTGATGGCCGTTTTGTTCTTGCGTGGATGCTGTTTCAAGGTTCTTACCTTGCCGGGGCGCTCGGCGATCAGCCAGTCCACATCCACCTCGGCCAGCTCCTCGCGCTGTGGCGCCCCTTGGTAGCCGGCATCGGCTGAGACAAATTGCTCCTCTCCATGCAGCAGATTACCCAGCTGATTGAGGTCATGCTCGTTGGCCGCGGTGGTGACTAGGCTGTGGGTCAGGCCACTCTTGGCATCGACACCAATGTGGGCCTTCATGCCAAAGTGCCATTGATTGCCTTTCTTGGTCTGATGCATCTCCGGATCGCGTTGCTGCTCTTTGTTCTTGGTCGAGCTGGGTGCCTCAATGATGGTGGCATCGACCAAGGTGCCTTGAGTCATCATGACGCCTGCTTCGGCCAGCCAGCGATTGATGGTCTTGAACAATTGGCGGGCCAGTTGATGCTGCTCCAGCAGGTGGCGGAAATTCATGATGGTGGTGCGGTCAGGCAAGGCGCTATCCAGGGATAACCGGGCAAACAGACGCATGGAGGCGATTTCGTACAGAGCATCTTCCATCGCGCCATCGCTCAGGTTGTACCAATGCTGCATGCAGTGAATGCGTAGCATGGTTTCCAGCGGATAAGGTCGCCGGCCATTACCAGCCTTGGGGTAAAACGGCTCGATGACTTCCACCATGTTTTGCCATGGCAGAATCTGCTCCATGCGGGACAAGAAAATCTCTTTTCTGGTCTGACGGCGCTTACTGCTGAATTCACTGTCGGCGAAGGTAAGTTGATGACTCATGATGAACCCTGTTCCATGGCTCCAGATGACAAACATGATCTCATATCAGGGACTTGTTCGCACCTTCCTTAGAGAAATTTGCTCAGCTTGTTGATTATCATATGGCTTTTGAAACTGTCGCACCTCATGTTTGAATTCGCCCCATATTTTTGCTACAGTGAACCAAATTAAGATCATCTATTTACTAGGCCTCGCATTTGCGGGGTTTTTAATGCTGAATAAAAGGAAAACTTGATGGAATTGCCCAATATTATGCACCCGGTCGCGAAGCTGAGCACCGCATTAGCCGCTGCATTGATGCTGAGCGGGTGCATGCCCGGTGAAATCCGCCCGACGATTGGCCAGCAAATGGAAACTGGCGACCAACGGTTTGGCGATCTGGTTTTCCGCCAGCTCGCACCGAATGTCTGGCAGCACACTTCCTATCTCGACATGCCGGGTTTCGGGGCAGTCGCTTCCAACGGTTTGATCGTCAGGGATGGCGGCCGCGTGCTGTTGGTCGATACCGCCTGGACCGATGACCAGACCGCCCAGATCCTCAACTGGATCAAGCAGGAGATCAACCTGCCGGTCGCGCTGGCGGTGGTGACTCACGCGCATCAGGACAAGATGGGCGGTATGGACGCGCTGCATGCGGCGGGGATTGCGACTTATGCCAATGCGTTGTCGAACCAGCTTGCCCCGCAAGAGGGGCTGGTTGCGGCGCAACACAGCCTGACTTTCGCCGCCAATGGCTGGGTCGAACCAGCAACCGCGCCCAACTTTGGCCCGCTCAAGGTATTTTACCCCGGCCCCGGCCACACCAGTGACAATATCACCGTTGGGATCGACGGCACCGACATCGCTTTTGGTGGCTGCCTGATCAAGGACAGCAAGGCCAAGTCGCTCGGCAATCTCGGTGATGCCGACACTGAGCACTACGCCGCGTCAGCGCGCGCGTTTGGTGCGGCGTTCCCCAAGGCCAGCATGATCGTGATGAGCCATTCCGCCCCCGATAGCCGCGCCGCAATCACTCATACGGCCCGCATGGCCGACAAGCTGCGCTGAGCCATGGCTGACCACGTCACCCCCAATCTGCCATCGCGCGATTTCGATGTGACAGAGGCGTTTTATGCGAAGCTGGGCTTTGCGACGAGTTGGAAGGATCGCGGCTGGATGATCCTGCAGCGCGGCGGTTTGCAGCTCGAATTCTTCCCCTATCCTGACCTCGACCCAGCTACGAGCTCGTTCGGCTGTTGCCTGCGGTTGGATGATCTCGATGCCATGGTGGCATTGGTGAACGCGGCGGGAGCCGAGGAAAAAAGCACCGGCTGGCCGCGCTTCAAAGCTCCGCAACTGGAGGCGAGCGGCCTGAGGATCGGCTACCTGATCGATCCCGACTGCACGCTGGTGCGGCTGATCCAGAACCCCGACTGACCGCATGCCCGCGAAAATCAAGATTTGCGGGATCAGCACACCCGAGGCGCTCGATGCGACCATCGCGGCGCGGGCGGACTATGCCGGGTTGGTGTTCTATCCAGCGTCGCCCCGTGCGGTTACGTCGAATGTCGCGGGCGCTTTGACATCGCGCGCAGCTGGCCAGATCGCCATGGTCGGTTTGTTCGTCGATGCGGATGATGCTGTCATCGCCGACGCACTGGTGGCAGCCAAGCTGAACGCGCTGCAGCTGCACGGTTCGGAATCGCCCGAACGCGTGGCCCAGTTGCGCGCGCGGTTTGGCAAGCCGGTGTGGAAGGCGCTGCCCGTCGCCAGCGCCAGCGATGTCGCACGCGCCGCAGCCTATGCCGGGGCGGCGGACTTGATCTTGTTCGACGCCAAGACCCCCAAAGGCGCGCTGCCCGGCGGCATGGGGTTGGCGTTCGACTGGTCGCTGCTGGCCGGATATCGCGGTGCCTTGCCGTGGGGGCTGGCAGGCGGGCTAAATCCGACGAATGTTGCCGAGGCGATTGCGCGCACCGGAGCGCCGCTGGTCGATACCTCCAGCGGCGTCGAAAGCGCGCCGGGCGTCAAGGATACCGACAAGATTACCAATTTCGCCTTTGCGGTGCGCTTGGCCTAAATCGCGTCGATCAATAGGCGTCGTTCAGCGCAAAGATCGGCTTGCGGGTGCGCCACTGCCCTCGGGTGAAGTCGGGAAAATCTAACGTGCGATTGCCCTCAGCAATCGATTGTTCCGACAGAGGCGTGATCGCGCTCCAGGCCAGCGCGTCGTAAATGTCGATTGGCATCGGGGCCTTGGCCTTCAGCGCCTCGACAAAAGCGTGGATCACGAACCAGTCCATCCCGCCATGCCCGGCCCCTGCCGCCAGATCGGCGTAGCGTTTCCATAGCGGGTGATCGTATTTCGCAAACCAGCCCTCGGCAGGCTCCCAGCGGTGCGGCTGTGGGCTCTTGCCCTCCAGATAGATCGACTTGTTGACGTCCATCCACAGCCCCTCGGTGCCTTGCACCCGAAAGCCGAGAGAATAGGGGCGCGGCAGCGAGGTGTCGTGGCACAGCATGATCGTTTCACCATTAGTGCAGCCGATCATGGTGTTGACCACATCACCCAGTGCGAATTTCACCTCGGCGTTGGGATGATCGGCAGAGCCGTTCTTGACGACATAATCATGCAGCCCGCGCGCCTTACAGCCGAAGCCGCCAGCGCCCGCTTCGCCCGGCAACGCGACCTTCAGGGTGCGGGTCTGCGGCGGGTAGCACACGCCGGCATCGGCGCAGCCCTGGTACTTCACGGTCAGGGTGGTCGCGCTCGCGCCGGCCGCGGGCGTGCCGGTGAGGGTGCCGAGCAATTCCTTGCGGTAGGTTTCGACGTCGCCGAAGAATTCGTCGCGGTAGGCCTTGCCCTTCGGCAGCGCCATGGTCGCGCCGGTGAAGGCGGCATCGGCCTTGACCGAGGTGCGGTGCCGGTACAGGTAATAGCCGTCGGCGATCCGCCAGCGCACCTCGATGCGGTCCGGCGCGGTGGCCTGCGCGGACAGGACGAAGACCTCGTCGACCGGCGGCAGTTCGAAGTCCTGGGCGACGGCCGAGGTCGCGGGCAGCGCAAGCAGCAGGGCGAGCCCGGCCAGCCAGCGGCGCAGGCGGATCGTGGATGCGGTCATTGGCTCAGTTTACCGGTCGGCTCTCGGCGGCCAGCCATTGCAGGTATTCGGGCAGGCCGGACGCGGCTTCGACCGCGAGCAGCTCCGGGAGTTCGTAGGGATGCAGTTGGCGCAGGCGTTCCTGCAGGGCGGGGGGCACTGTTGCAAATAGTCGGTGGTGATAAACTTATCATCCCCTTTTGCTGATGGAGCTGCACATGAACCCATTCAAAGGCCGGCATTTTCAGCGTGACATCATTCTGTGGGCCGTACGCTGGTACTGCAAATACGGCATCAGTTACCGTGAGCTGCAGGAGATGCTGGCTGAACGCGGAGTGAATGTCGATCACTCCACGATTTACCGCTGGGTTCAGCGTTATGCGCCTGAAATGGAAAAACGGCTGCGCTGGTACTGGCGTAACCCTTCCGATCTTTGCCCGTGGCACATGGATGAAACCTACGTGAAGGTCAATGGCCGCTGGGCGTATCTGTACCGGGCCGTCGACAGCCGGGGCCGCACTGTCGATTTTTATCTCTCCTCCCGTCGTAACAGCAAAGCTGCATACCGGTTTCTGGGTAAAATCCTCAACAACGTGAAGAAGTGGCAGATCCCGCGATTCATCAACACGGATAAAGCGCCCGCCTATGGTCGCGCGCTTGCTCTGCTCAAACGCGAAGGCCGGTGCCCGTCTGACGTTGAACACCGACAGATTAAGTACCGGAACAACGTGATTGAATGCGATCATGGCAAACTGAAACGGATAATCGGCGCCACGCTGGGATTTAAATCCATGAAGACGGCTTACGCCACCATCAAAGGTATTGAGGTGATGCGTGCACTACGCAAAGGCCAGGCCTCAGCATTTTATTATGGTGATCCCCTGGGCGAAATGCGCCTGGTAAGCAGAGTTTTTGAAATGTAAGGCCTTTGAATAAGACAAAAGGCTGCCTCATCGCTAACTTTGCAACAGTGCCACAATGTGCGTAATGACCCCCCTGACCTCCAACCCGTCCTCATCGTCATCAGGTATAGCCCTGAAGTTATCCAGCTTATCGAGTTCCTGGAGACACCGCTTGGGGTGTAGTCGCAATCGCATGATCCTGAATTCTTGTTCCAGGACACAGAGCACCAAAGACCCGTCAACGGGCGTGCCCCCAAAATCTACTATGAGCAGCGCACCAGGCTTTATCCCTTCCCGGAAAGAGTAGGTATCACTTCGAAAAAAGAATACTCCCGGCGCTCCTGTATTACAGTGCTGATCGAGTGACAGCCTGTTTTCCTGGTAGTCGGTTGCTGGCGATGGAAAACCCATTTTTAACGGCCTCCGTTGGGGTTAAAAAGCATGAATGTCCGGTTCTCTCCTTCCTGAGTGGAAATGTCTTTAAAAACGGTCACGTAGGTTTCAATCCACTGATTTGCTTGGCGACAACTCCAGTGAAAATTAATCAGCGCAAGCTGGCTGACAAAGGCTTCTGTCGTAACTGTCTGACGACCGTTCGGCTCACGCTTAATGCTCGCACGCCAGGCTGAGTCAATTTCATAGTGTCTAGGCATGAAAAACCTCCGATCAATATAGCTGTATGCATATGGGTCTTCCCTTGTTGTGGTGGCTGAAGGCATGATAATGGTGTATTTAATCGCCAGAGGTCACCGCCATGGACGAAAAGTCCCTCTACGCTCATATTCTCAACCTGTCCGATCCGTGGCAGGTAAAGTCCCTTTCTCTCGATGAAAATGCCGGTTCTGTTACTGTCACTATTGAGATCGCTGAAAACACCCGGCTAGCCTGTCCGACCTGCGGTAAATCCTGTTCTGTTCACGATCACCGTCATCGTAAATGGCGCCATCTTGATACCTGCCAGTTCACCACTATTGTTGAAGCCGATGTTCCACGAATTATGTGTCCGGAGCATGGCTGCCTGACGTTGCCTGTTCCGTGGGCTGGCCCCGGAAGCCGGTATACGTTGCTATTCGAATCGTTCGTTCTCTCATGGCTGAAAATCAGCACCGTTGATGCTGTCAGGAAGCAACTTAAGCTCAGTTGGAATGCGGTTGACGGCATTATGACCCGGGCAGTTAAGCGAGGTCTTGCCCGGATAAAAAAGCCATTATCCGCCCGTCATATGAATGTGGATGAGGTCGCCTTTAAAAAAGGACATCGTTACATAACGGTGATCTCCGATCGCGATGGTCGGGCGCTGGCCTTAACGGATGATCGCGGCACAGAGAGTCTTGCCGGCTATCTTCGCACGCTCACTGATGGGCAGTTGCTGGCTATCAAAACGCTCTCAATGGACATGAACGCGGGCTATATAAGAGCAGCGCGTATCCACTTACCCAGTGCGGTTGAGAAAATCGCCTTTGACCGCTTCCATGTGGCGAAGCAACTGGGCGAGGTAGTTGATAAAACCCGTCAGAATGAACATCCGCACCTCCCTGTTGAAAGCCGACACCAGGCAAAAGGAACCCGCTTCCTGTGGCAGTACAGCGATAAGTGGATGACCGAATCCCGGCAGGAAAAGCTGATGTGGCTGCGTGCACAGATGAAGCTGACGAGCCAGTGCTGGGCGCTGAAAGAGCTGGCAAAGGATATCTGGAACAGGCCATGGAGCGAGGAAAGACGGAGTGACTGGCAGAGATGGTTGGCGCTGGCGGCTAACAGTGACGTTCCCATGATGAAAAATGCCGCGAAAACGATAGGAAAAAGGCTGTACGGGATCCTGAATGCGATGCGACACAGTGTCTCAAACGGAAATGCGGAGGCACTTAACAGCAAGATCAGGCTGCTGAGGATAAAAGCCAGGGGATACCGAAACCGGGAGCGCTTTAAACTGGGGGTGATGTTCCACTACGGAAAGCTGAATATGGCGTTCTGAGCCTTCCCACCATGATCGGGGAAGACCCATGCATATACAGTA
>NZ_JBLGWG010000004.1:0-4938 GCF_050031535.1 Enterobacter cloacae complex sp. 370H10
GATAACCCCGGGACGGGCGGGAAAACCTTTCCCGGTCGGCGCGGGGTTGGACAAGCCGCAGGCGCGTCAGTGGCTGTTAGCGGGTTTCGGGGCGCAGCCCTGAACCAGTCACGTAGCGCTAGCGGAGTGTATACTGGCTTACTATGTTGGCACGGATGCGAATATCAGTGAAGTGCTTCATGTGGCAGGAGAAAAATGCAGCAGCGGAGCGTCAGCAGAATATGCGATACAGGATATATTCCGCTTCCTCGCTCACTGACTCGCTACGCTCGGTCGTTCGGCTGCGGCGAGCGGTACCGGCTTACAGGCGGGGCGGAAATTTCCTGGGAGATGCCAGAAAGAAGCTTAACAGGGAAGCGATAAGGCCGCGGCGAAGCCGTTTTTCCATAGGCTCCGCCCCCCTGACAAGCATCACGAAATCTGACGCTCAAATCAGTGGTGGCGAAACCCGACAGGACTATAAAGATACCAGGCGTTTCCCCCTGGTGGCTCCCTCGTGCGCTCTCCTGTTCCTGCCTTTCGGTTTACCGGTGTCATTCCGCTGTTATGGCCGCGTTTGTCTCATTCCACGCCTGACACTCAGTTCCGGGAAGGCAGTTCGCTCCAAGCTGGACTGTATGCACGAACCCCCCGTTCAGTCCGACCGCTGCGCCTTATCCGGTAACTATCAACTTGAGTCCAATCCGGAAAAACACGACAAAGCGCCACTGGCAGCAGCCACTGGTAACAGGTTTAGAGGAGGAGAGTCTTGAAGTTTCGGGTGCGATAAGGCTACACTGAAAGGACAGTTTTGGTGACTGTGCTCCTCCAAGCCAGTTACCGCGGTTCAAAAGAGCGTCAACTCTTGCGAACCTTCGAAAAAGCCACCTTGCCGGGTGGTTTTTTCGTTTTCAGAGCAAGAGATTACGACGCAACGGAAAGGATCTCAAGAAGATCATCTGTGATGTTCGACAGATATGGGGATATGCACCATGGCCTATCCGGCTTTAACTGAAATGGCGACATCCTTAACCGCAGTCTCAACCCCTGCAGCATTCCTCTGAATGCTGGTCATAACTTCACCCGCTTCGCGCATGAGTGTAACCCCTTCCCGAGTGTTCATCAGGCTGTTTTCAATGCCACAGAGAACATCCTTGGCCAGTTGACTATTGCTGGCCACGACTTGCTCAATTTCTTCAGTCGCGCTACTGACGCTCGCCGCAAGATTACGCACTTCTGCGGCAACAACCGCAAAACTTCTTCCGGATGCGCCAGCCCTTGCTGCTTCAATCGCGGCATTCAGTGCAATAAGTCTTGTCTGCATGGCAAACTTCCGGATGGTTTCCACCATATCGTCAATACTTTCAGACTGATTGTTGAGCCGTGAGATATCGGTGGAGACAGCCCCCATCCCCTGCGCAATTCTGTCAATCATAAGGATGCTATTTTCAATAACATTGGCACCGTTCTGCGCACTTTCTCGGGTCTGCACGGCCATATCCCATGCATGCACAGCAGCCTCTTGCTCTCTCTGGTTTCGCAGGACATCAGCCGTAACATCTGTAGCGAATTTCACAATTTTATAAAGCTGCCCATCACTGTTAAAGACAGGGTTATAAGTTGCACGGAACCACAGAGGGTCTCCCTGACGGTTAAGGCGTGGAAACAGACCAGAAAAAAACTCACCTTGATTCAGACTCTCCCAGAAATGTCGGTATTCATCACTTTTGTAAAGCGTCTCGGCACAGAACAGACGATGATGCTTACCTATGATTTCATCCCGCTTATAGCCAGTGGCATTGACGAAATTTTCATTTGCTTCAAGCACGATCCCTTCAGGATTGAAGGTGATGATGGCCATAGAACGGTTTATGGCATTTACGACTGCTTCCTGCTCAAGAGCAGAATGCACGCGCTCAGAAATATCGGCAGCAATTTTAATGACTCTGATAACACGGCCGCGCCTGTCAGAAACGGGGATATAACTGGCTTCAAGCCATACGGAACGATTTCCCTTTGCCAGCCGCAGGTACTTGCCACTAAAGCTTTCTCCCCTGGCAAGGCGCTGCCAGAACTGGCTGTATTCCGGTGAACTTACCAGCGAGGGCGGGCAGAATATACGATGGTGGTGACCGATTATTTCATCAGCCCTGTACCCCATAGTGGAGAGAAAAAGCGGGCTGGCTTTATTTATCACCCCCTCCGGACTGAACTCAATGACAGGCTTATTCTGACAAATTGCGTCATACGAAATGGCTGATCGCTGGAGGTTCAGGGAGAACATATTTTTAAGTGAAAACATATGAATCAGATTGCCCGGATAATGTAAGTACTGCCATGGTTATCGGCTACTCCTTATGTAGCGTTATATATTACTGCGACAGGGCGGGAAAAAGCCCGCTCTTCAGCCATGCCGGCATGATGTCCGGCTCCGGATTTCACGCGTAAAAAACCCGCCATCTTTAGCGGGCTGAACAATAAGAAAATGTTCATATTTACGGCAAATCCGCCGGCTCCAGCAGAGAAGCTGGCGTCTATCAATCTTGGAAGAACCAGCGCAGCTCCGCATGCATTAACAGGCATCAGAAGGCAAAAAAATGGCTCACATCCGGGAGCCGGAAAACACTCAACTGCCTGGATCGCAGCACATCCTTTGTGAAGGATAATTTAAGTATCGGCCGGATTGCCGCGGGCATAAGCCCGGCCGGCATAATTTTTTCCGTATCCGGCAGACCTCGGCTTTTAACATAACACCCCTTGCCCGCACCGCAGAAACGGGGTTGGCTGCGTTTCCGGTGCCAGACGCGAGAAAGTGGCGACAGACATGACGAAAAAACACCAAAAACGCAGCCGCTGGATATTACACTGATGCATAGTCATGCAGCCAGATGCATGCAGCGTAAAGTCACACTAAAATCAGCGCGAACGCCTTAAAAACCGGCAAATGCCTCTCCGGCAACTCACACAGCTCCATCACCAGGTAAAAACAGTTCAGCAGGGCTTCAATAACGTTGAGAATTTTCATCACTTCCTCCGGGATAAGTCACTACCATTCCGGTAGTCAGCCTATTTAGCAGGAACGCGATGAGCCCTTCTTCGTGCGGGCTGTCACCTCATCTTCGGACCATCGAAACTCTTCTGCTTCTGTCGGAGCGTCAGCTCCAGCTCGTTCTGACGCTGATACTCCAGTGCAGCCTTCTCCTCGATGGCATTCAGTTCCCGGACAAGCGGCGCAGCTGCTCGCTTAAACTCAGCACCTGCGTGCTCAAGTCCGACACGCGCTCGTTCAGCACCGCGTTCTCCCGTTGCATAAGTCCACACATGCTCCGCCATTCCGCGAAGGCGCTCTCCCATTCGTCCAGCCTTTGCGAGTAGTCCTGCTGTAGCTGCTCTAATGCGCTCAGCAACTGCTTTTCCAGCTCTGTCATTTTCCGCTACTCCTGTTTCAGGCGGATCCAGGTCGTCCCGTCGTAGGGGATGGCTTCGGCTTGCATCCCCGGCGGCAGGATAAGGAACCTCCGGCCGTCGTTGCTCTCCTGATAGCGTACTCCCCACGTCCGGGCGGTCATTTTCGCCAGGGTATCTTCCTGCTGACGAAGATGTGTGTAATTGTCGGTTATCTGCCGTCCCTGCCACCACAGAATGCTCCCGCTCGTGGCGATCAGCAGCGCTGACACCATCAGGATGGTGAGCCATGTCCTCCCGGCCGTCAGCAACACGCTCCGCCGGTTTTTCTCCATCGCCTCGCTCATACTCTGCTCGTGGGCGCTGATGGCGTCGCTGATTCTCCTCGCGCTTGCGTTCAGTTCCGCTCTGACAGACTGCTCGTGCTCGCTGAATGCGGCTTTCAGCATCTCGCCGGTACTCTTCTGCTGCGCTTTCGATTGCTGCTCTAAGTCCTTCGCCAGCGTTAAAAGACTGCTCATAGATGGCTCCCTTCAGTCGGATGTTTCGCCCCCCGTCAGGGTCGGCAATGCTGATACTGCTTTTCGTTGTACGCACCACCTCAAAACCTGCACCTTCAAGAGCCTCAGTGACGTCCTGACGGCTTTTCAGCTCCCCGGACGAGGCTAAGCTCAGCAGTCCACGGGTGATGGCTTCTGCGGCTTCCTGCTTCGTTTTCGGCAGTCCGGCCGGCGTGACCAGCGCCCGGCGGTTTTCCGGCGCGTTCGGATCGTGCAGCCCCAGTCTGCCGTTCACGATGGTCTGCCAGGCATCGATACGCGGCCGGTCGGCGCGGTCGTAGTACGGCTGGAGCCGCCTGCCGGTCAGCAGCTCGGTATTGGGGATCAGAAAGTTCAGCTCCAGACGCCCCTTGTCCTCGTGCTCCACCCACAGAATGCTGTACTGATCTTTATCAAGTCCGGGCATCAGAACCCGCTCGAAGCTGGCCATCAGTTTTTCCCGCTGGCCGGGAGGCAGATCGGCCTCCGCAAACGACAGGACGCCGGAGGTGTATTTCTTCACGTAAGGCGACGCGTCGATCAGCTCCCGGACTTCTTCCGGCTTCCCCTGCAGGACGCTGGCGCCTTCACGCTGCCGGTCTTTACCCAGCAGATAGTCCACCGGCCCGGCGCCACCGCCGCGACCGCGTGGATGAAATTTAACGATCATCGTCCGTTCCTTTCTCAAGAACGGCGTGCCGCAGCCGCTCAAGCCCGGCATCGATGGCCATCAGCGCCGCCACAATCTGCACCCGGTCATGACCGGTACCGACGCCGGCGTTAACACGGCGGGCTATCTGGTTCAGGTTGTTGCCCATACCGGCAAGCTGGCGCAGCAGCGCCGGCGAGATCGAAGGAAGTTTTGCGGTACGAGCCGGCTTTTCGTCCAGGCAGGTCTGCCGCATCCACGCCGCCAGCTGCCTGCCGTCGCAGCGCTCAAGTAGCCGCCTGTGCTCATCCTCCGTCACCCACATGGTGAGCATCTTGTTCCGTTTCTCTGACAAAACAGTCTCCT
>NZ_JBLGWG010000005.1:0-2511 GCF_050031535.1 Enterobacter cloacae complex sp. 370H10
CACGAGGGAGCCATCAGGGGGAAACGCCTGGTATCTTTAAGCCGCATCGGGTTTCGCCACCACTGATTTGAGCGTCAGATTTCGTGATGCTCGTCAGGGGGGCGGAGCCTATGGAAAAACGGCTTCGGCGCGGCCTTATGCCTTCTTCGCTAAGTATCTTCCTGGCATCCCCTAGCTGGCATCCCCTAGGAAATTTCTGCTCCACCCGTAAGCCCGTACCGCTCGCCGCAGCCGAACGACCGAGCGCAGCGAGTGAGTGAGCGAGGAAGCGGAATATATCCTGTATTACATTTTCTCCTGACGCGTTTTCTTTCATTTTCTGCGCCTGTCTTATGTAGCAGTTATGCTATGCGTTACTGCGGTGTTACATTTTAGCCAGTATACACTCCGCTAGCGCTGAGTGACTGGTCCGGCGCTGCGCCCGGAACCCGCCTGTACCGGTTCAGCAGCCGTTCCGGGCTGACTGCAATTTTTTTATTTTCCTGCCCGCTACCCTGTAAACCTTTCTTCTGCGTTGCCGTTAACAGGAGGTAAGCCATGTTTGGTTTTTCTTCCGGAGACCTGATGACTCTTGATGATGAGCGACACCTGTTTGTGTCTGTTGTTTCGGGCTGGCTCCGGCGTGCCGGGGGGATGCCGGAGCCATGATGCTGGATGCATACCGGCAGATTTTGTCTGAAACTGAACCGGCCGTAAGGACGGTCATGCTCGAATTTCTTGAATCCGTTCGCATTCATTACATTTCGTCCTGAGCATTTTCTGTATTTCTGTCCATACTTAAACGAGGCGGCCGTCACGGACGATGGTCGTCGTTGCATGATGCTGTTATGGATGAGTGAAAGTAATCTAATCTAACTTGACTTACCTTCCGGGCAGCTCCCCGGTTTTTTTTTGCCTGTTCCCGGGGAACCACTCAGGACAGGATGTGTATTTGTAATACCGCGCACGCGCCGGCATCACAAATACCCAGGTCAGGGCTGCGCCCCGACACCCCGCCATCGCCTCACGGCCGCGCACTGAATTGCGCACCCGTTCACCGATTTTCACGCATCTTCCTCGCCTGTCTGTGCGTTCAGCATGGTGTAAAGTGCTTCGGCCTGATCGTGCAGGTGCTCACAGCAGCCGGCAGCCTCATCCAGATCCATCTGTTCGAGCCGCTCGAGGAGGAGGAGTGTCTGTGAGCGGATAAATTTGGCCATGTTGAGGGCGGCGGATTCCTGTCTGGTCACTGGTGATTTTCCCCGTCTGGTGATGATTTTTGCGTGAAAAGAGCATGCCGTCATTCTGGTGCATAGTCATGCATGCCGTTAAAATTTAACAGGAGCGTTTCTGGCGGGTTCCGGGGTGGTTTGTTGTGGTTTTTGGTCATGGTTCCGTCAGAAAAGCGCTGAGTGCGTCTGAGGCGGTGCGGGCAACGGATGTTATGGTAAATTCTTGGGGGGCTTGATTATAAAAACCGCACTTCCTCTAATGTCTTGTGCTTTTTAGACAACCCTGGAAGCTTTTAGCTTTGGTGGTGCAATTTGCTGGGATTTTGGCGGAGAACCCCAGGTAAAGAAAAAGGCCACATTAGCGGCCTTTTTCGGAGAAGATGCTCAGTGCGGAATTTCGGAGACTTCTTTAACGTCGGTTTTATTGATCTGCTGTTTGACACCATTCGCGTCTGTATAGCCAAGCAGGCCTGAGTCTGATTCTTTAGGTTTGCCGTCGCTGACAATAGTGCGCCCGTCATTGGTGTGTATGGCATAGCTTGTGCGCGTGCAGCCGGTGAGGGCTGAAAGCGCAACTGCCGCTGCGAACACGGAAACAAAAATCTTTTTCAAAGCCAGCTCCTTTTATCCATATCAGTTTTGGTCACTAACCATCTAACTATAGGTCATTTTTTATGTGAAAAGAGGCTTGATGGTGGGCTGCATATCGAGTTAGGTGCGAGGTGTTATGGTTAAAGTGTGGTGTCTGGCGGGGAGGGGGCAGTGCGGGCTTATATCTGATGTAATCCGACCGATACATATACCAAGATGATTTAAGTATTCCTCTTTGTGAGGTTGGATGTCTAATTTATAAAAGGATCTTCTTGAGATCCTTTTTTTTCGCGCGTAATCTCTTGCCCTGTAAACGAAAAAACCACCCGGCAAGGTGGTTTTTCGAAGGTTCAGCAAACCGGCAAGTTTCTGAACCGTGGTAACAGGGTGTACAAGACCGCTGCCACCAAATTTGTCCTTCTAGTGTAGCCGCAGTCAGGCGTCAACTTCAAGAACTCTGCACCAGTAATCTTGTATACCCCTTACCAGTGGCCGCTGCCAGTGGCGTTTTTACGTGTCTTTCCGGGTTGGACTCAAGACGATAGTTACCGGATAAGGCGCAGCAGTCGGACTGAACGGGGGGTTCGTGCATACAGTCCATCCTGGAGCGAACTGCCTTCCCGGAACCGAGTGTCAGGCGTGGAATGAGAAACCGCGGCCATAACAGCGGAGTGACACCGGTAAACCGAAAGGCAGGAATGCGGGGGAG